>JANNCH010000544.1:0-8648 GCA_031386315.1 Pseudobdellovibrionaceae bacterium | reverse complement strand
CTTCTGGTTTAAGCAGCCGCAAAATTCACACAGAAGGTATCAGTGATGCTTCTGGAAATTTAGTCATCAGCCGTGGTCTATTGCAAATTTCTGGTGAGTCTGCAAGAAGCTACCGTTGTGATCTTTCTCAGAATTCAGATTTACATAATGATTCAACCAATATCAAATGTGGTTTGAAAATCATCCAAAAACTTTTAGGTCGTGATGATGAAGTTGGCAATGGAGTCCGTCGTGGTCTTGGTCGCTACTGGGGTACGTTCAGCAGCGCCAGTTCAGCCGGCAGAGTGCGCGCTAAAGTATCTAGTATGGCAGCATGTGGTGATTTTTCGAAAGTAGCCACTAATCAATCGAACGGTGGCTCTCAATAACTTTGATTATTTGCAGCCGTTGAATCCAGAAATAAGCTTCTGAGTTTTAAGGCTACCTTTGACTTCGCGAGCCCGAGCATTCGAGCCGGGTCCATTGGGGCTTAATGGAGTCCCGTCACTTCTTAAAACCGCCCAATATGTTCCACCGGGGCAGTTCGAGCAACTCTTAGTCAGCGTCGGGCGGATCGACATTTCTTTGGCCAATTGTTTAGCCCCGCAGATAAGATTATTTTCGGCATTGAGCAGATTGACAGAACTTCCGCAGGCACCTGCATCCAACTGCAACAAACCACGATTTTCAGCAGTGACATCATTTGAATTACAACTAGATTCACTATTCGCCATTGCGGCAAAAGTATTCACCCAGAATTGTTCTTTTTTATCATCTGGGAAGGTCGCAAAACTCGGACAGAGCTGAGCCATGTCCGAAGGGATTTTGTTCCTGTAGACTTCTGGATATTTTTTAATTTCTCGGGCCATAATTTCGCCCCAAGGACCGTAACTTCCGTCGGTTTTTATAAAGTTACCACAGCCGATTGAGAAAACGGCGTCACCCACTTCAATCTTATCATCGGAAGCATTTAGGTAGGTGCTGCCCCGAGTGCGAGGCATATCGTTGTCTTCGGCGGCTTTGTTGTAAATATCTGTGAGACTTTCTTTGTTCTTAGCGGTACTTGAATTGTCTTTCATGAGCATTCCAGCGCTCGCTGTGCATACGGGAAGAATCGTTCCCCACATACGCATCGAACTTTGCTGACTCTCAAATTCGGCTTGTTGTTTTGCTAGAATGGCAGCATTGGTGTCGGCAAGGCTTGGTGCCGGAGCGTAGCTGCTGTTTATGCCTCCAAGATAGGCGGCAGAGGCGTTGATGTTAGCGCTACCATCCACAGCCGCCGCTTGGGCCGTTTGTCCCACAGAGGTTGCATAGGCCGCAGAGGATGTCCCACGATCTGCATTTGGATCAACGACAAATATACCCTCTTGAGCAAACGATATTTTTGCACCGAACGTCGAGACCAATAAAATTAAGAATAACAAAAGCATAGATTGCTTTGTTTTGGATCGTTTCATTAGATTATCTATCGGGTCTAGATCTCTATTTCTTAATACGTATTAAAAGAAAACGTGCTGTTTTGATCTAAGTTTGCTTAGCTTGTCGAACTTTTAGACACTTATTTTCTTCTTTTTTTGTGGGAGGTGGGTGAGTTAGTCTTTACAGCAGTGATATGTGGATTCGCGAATGGGGCCATCCATGCGCACGCCTTTCAGATGGCCGTCGTGGCCATCTGACCACAGTACATCCTTAAACTTGCACCTGATTTTTTTCTGATTCTATAGAGTTCTGAGAGTCCTCTCTCAGAATTGCCGTTTGAGCCCTTGGCTAAATTATAAAGCAATGAGTACTGACGAAAACGGAGTAAGTTAAGATTCGGTCGAAGAGGTCTTATCCACATCAGACCCAGCAAACATAAGCATTTGCCGCGAATAATTTCTTATTTAAGAATTGATTTTTTCATTTCTTCAACGCCGCCATCTGCAGCTTTACCAAACCATAACGAAAAGACTTTTCCGATCAGGCCTTCGCCAGAAATTTCTGTGATTTTGCCGTTGGGTGTTTCTAAAAGTATACGTTCAACTTTATCTTTTTTGAAAGATGCGAGGGTTATACTTTGTCCATTTTTAATGTCTCCGCCAGCTTTGACGGCTGACAAAAGTTGAGAAATGGCAGAATCTTTTGTGTCAATGTCGTTGGCCTTGAACGAATCCTCGAACGAAGCATGGATTTTGTTGGCATCAACATCTCGTAAAAAAGTCATTTGCATTGCTGCTGCGGACTGTCCTTTGATTGAATCAACGGGGCTTGCTTTTGAAAAGCTAGCGGTGTCGGCGACGAAAAGTTGCCCCACGTAGACCTGAACATTTACAAATACCACTTTTTTATTTCTAAGACCTGCGCCAACAGAAGTTAACGGGGCTTTGTCTGTTCCGTTTGTAAGTTCTGCAGATTTGGCAACGTTGATATCGGCAATTTTTTGCTCGCTAGCGGTTAAAGTTAATAGGGCCGCAACAGAAGCCGAAGAAAAAAGTAGCGCAGAAACGGCCGCGATCGAAGTTAGAATCTTAAGCATAAAAAGTCCTTTGTTCCAAGATTAATAAGTATAGCATTCTTGCCTGAGCCTTCAGAGTCAAGTAGGATCCTAAAATGCCACAGGAGGGTTCCTTTGACTGAAGCGTTTTATAAAACTTTGCATTCATTAACACGGCCTAAAATTCTAATGTTGTTGTTCGTGCCCTTAATAGCTTCGCTTGTTTGCTGGATGGTCGTGTTTTGGTTTTTTTGGGGAACCTGGGTTTTGTCATTGTCTCAATTGATGCAAGACACTTGGTTGGTGACAACTTTGCAAGGTTGGTTCAGCGCAAATGCCTCAGGTGTTTTAAGTTTTTTAAGTGTGCTTTTTTTGCTTTTGCTATTTTTGCCATTGGCCTATTTAACGGCGACGCTTTTGACTTCGATTTTTGTCATGCCCATTATGGTTAATCTGGTCGTCAAAGATAACTATGCTGATTTAGAAATGAAAAAAGGTGGAAGTTTCGCGGGCAGCTTTTGGAATAGCTTATTTGTTGGCTTTGTATACCTTGTGGGGATGGTGTTGACGCTTCCGCTATGGTTGATCCCTGGGGGAGCCATTGCTGCTCCGTTGCTTTTGGGGGCCTGGATGAATAAAAAGATTTTTTCATACGATAGTTTGCAGGATTTTGCCTCAAAAAGTGAATTTGAAAAAGTTGCGAAGGCTAAGGCGGGCAGTTTATACGGGATGGGCATTTTGCTTGGATTTTTGGCTTATTTGCCGGTCGTTTCTTTTGTTTTACCTGTTGTTATGGGACTAGCCTATGCACACTTTTGTTTGAGTGCTTTGCGAACACATAGAAATGCCAATGTTGAAGACAAAGCTACCGCGCGTTAGTGCTGTAAATTGCTTCCAATGCGGGATGGCTGCCGTTAAGGTATTTCTTTACAGGAGAAGCTATGTTCAAAAATTTACTTGTATCATCTTTAATGTGCGTTGGTGTGATTGTTGCCATTTGTTCTATGAGCTCTGTGGCATCTGCGAAAGACCTCACCAATCGCTTGGGTGTTGGTGTTAAACAAAATTCGGCTCTGGATAACTTGCCAGAAATTACGACTGTCTATCATCCTACGCCTGATATTTCAGTTACAGGCAGTATTGGTATTGATACAAAAAAAGACTACTCTAGATTTTCTTTCAACGGTGGAGTTCGTCGCATTGTTTTCAAAGAAAATAATATGAATTTTTATATGGGTGGACGTTTGGGTTTGGTTAATTTTGAAACACCTGGAAATAAAAAATCTGGATTTGAACTGAGTGGTCTTTTTGGTGGTGAGTTCTTTTTCGCCGGAATCGACAACTTAGCGTTCACGTTCGAAGGTGGCGTGGGTGTTGTTTCGACAAGTGATGTTCGTTTTCGCACAATCGGGGATAGCCCATTTGGTGCAGGGATTGTTTTTTACTTCTAAATCAAAAGGATTTTTAATATGAAAAAAGTTATCGCTACGAAAAATGCGCCAAATGCTGTGGGTCCTTATTCGCAAGCTGTACAAATGGGTTCTTTTTTGTTTTGCTCTGGACAGATTTCGATAGATCCAAAAACGAATGAAGTTTTCACCGGTGATATCAAAACTCAGACTGAAATGGTAATGGCCAATATTGCTGCTGTTTTGAAAGCCGCTGATCTTAATTTTTCTAACGTGATTAAAACGACAATTTATCTAACAAGCATGACTGATTTTGCTACAGTGAACGAAGTTTATGGTAAGTTTTTCCCATCAGAGCCACCAGCGCGCTCAACCGTGGCTGTGACTGGATTGCCAAAGGGTGTGAACGTTGAAGTAGAGGTGCTAGCCCATCGCTAAACTTTCAGCTCTGCTGTCAAAATCGAAACTATTTTGGATGGTCGTCTTACTGGCGTTTTCTTTTTGTTATCGTTTTTACAGTGAGTACAATTCGATCCTTTCGGTGCCTGTTCAATCATGGCAAAAAAATCAAATATGTGATTGTGCCGTGGTCTTAACGGGTGGTGCGGGGCGGGTGCGCGAGGGATTTGATCTGCTTTCAAACCAAGCTGTGAAAAAACTTATTATTTCGGGTGTGCATAGTAATGTGCAGCTGCGTGATCTGCTGCCACTCTGGCCATTTTACGGAAGCATCAATGAGAACGATGTTGTCCTTGAAAAAAGATCCGAGACAACTTTTGGTAATGCTCAGCAAAGTCTAGCCCTCGTCGAGGCATTGAAGTGCCGCGATGTTTTGTTAGTCACTTCAAAAGTTCACATGCATCGAGCTTTCAATACATTTCGAGCAAGTTTTCCAGAGAATATCTATATTCATCCATACTCGGTCGTAAGTGGTCGCTACGAGACCTCGGTCTGGGAAAATTCAATAGAGGCTCTGAAATCGATCTTTTATTCGATCTGGGCCTATTAAAATCAGACTTTCCAGCCTCATTTTTTAGACTTATTTTTCCGATAAATCCTATGCGAGATGCTTGGATTAAGAGGTTCAATGAGTTACTGGCTAAGTCGAATCGATACATTGGGAAGGTCTGTCACTAGGAACGTAGAATACACACTTCGTGTTCTATTGATGGTCTATCTTTCTTTGCGTGCGACGATTTTAGATCAGGCCCAGGGCTTTCGACAAATTGTCAGTGTTATTTCAGGTCAAATTTATTTCACCGGATGGCAAGCATTGCCATTGATCACTGTGCTAGCACTCGGCACGGGTGGCGTGCTCATTTTGCAATCACTGGCCAATTTAACCCTGTTGGGTGGCACACAGATGATTGGTAATTTTTTAATTGTCATGATTGTGCGCGAAGCGGGACCACTTTTGGTGGCACTTGTGGTGATTGCACGCTCAGGGACAGCTGTGGCTTCAGAGGTTGGTAATATGCGCGCCAATCGCGAAATTGAAGCCCTTGAAAGCATGGGGATCAATCCTTTAAGTTATATAGTTTTTCCACGTATCTTGGGTGGAATCTTAAGTGTCTTGGGTTTGGCATTTTATTTTAACCTCGTCGCCATTGTTGGTGGTTTTGCTGTGACTCGTTTGTTGCACGATATGCCATTTTCATTTTTTACAGACTCTTTGATGAAAGCCTTTGCGAAAGAAGATCTTTTGATCTTTTTGCTGAAAAACGGTTTTAGCGGAATGATTATTTTTGTCGTTTCCTGCTATCAGGGACTTTCTGTGAAACGCAGTCCTCATGAAGTTCCTCAGGTGACAACTTTGGCGGTTGTCAATTCAATTATTTATGTCACCGTTTTTAACTTAGTTGTCACAGCCCTATTTTATCTTAAACAATTGCAGAGCTTGGGAGTCGTCTAGTGAAAATCAACAGCATCAAATTCGAAGCCGTTTCGTTTATGCACGATGGACAAGACCCCGTATTGCAAGCCGCTGATTTTGATTTCCCTACGGATCAAGTCATTTGGGTGAAGGCGGAAGAGGGGGCTGGCAAAAGCACGCTCTTGCAAGTATTAGCAGGATTGCAAATGCCTCAGGCTGGTAAATATTTAATCAATGATGAAAATGTCATTGATATGTCTTTTGAAGAATTTTTGCCTTATCGCATGCAAATTGGCTATTCGTTTGATTATGGCGGTTTGATTAACAATCGCAGTTTGTTTGATAATTTAATGCTGCCACTATTGTATCATAAAATGGTCACGGGTGAAGAAGCCAAGGCCCGTGTGAATCAGTTGTTGCAGGTTTTTGATATTAAAAAATATGCGAGCGAGCGCCCTGCTCATGTGCCAGGACGCGTGCGTAAGATCGTTTGTTTGCTGCGTGCTTTAGTAATGCATCCACAGGTTCTGCTGCTAGATGATCCAAGTGTTGGTATTGGCCAAGAATCAGTGCATGTTTTTGTGGATTGTATTCAAAGAATGCGCAAAGAAGGAATACTGAAGCATATATTTATTAGTTCCTATGATGAGGCTTTTATGAATTTATTTGATCATCAAATAGTTCACCTCAATGAAGGGCTTTTGTATTTTCAAGGCGTTGAAGCTGGTAAAAAGGTTGCTCATTTATGAAGAAGTTAAAGTTTAATATTTATGAGCGCACAGCAGGTTTTTTTCTTCTATTTGCTATCGGGGGAACCTGCTTGACGGCTCTTTCGGTTGCAATCAAGCAGGGTTGGTTCGAGTCAAAAACCTATTTGGTAACGACATTTGAAAATGCAGATGGAATTCATCAGGGTACACTGGTGCAAATGGCCGGTTTGCGAGCGGGCTCTGTTGAAAAAGTAGAGCTTTTGGGATCTAAAAAAGTACGCGTGGATTTCTACATACTAGGCAAATTCAAAGAACGCATTCGCCTAGACAGTCGAGTGCAGTTAGTGCGTCCTTTTATAATAGGTGAACGTGTGTTAGACGTCTCGGTTGGTGCCGATGAAGTGCCCATGGTGGCTGATCATCAAGAGATTCCATCTGAAGAAAGTATCGATTTGATGAATGCCATGGGTGGTAAAAAACTAAGTGCCACTTTGCAAAAACTCACTGGAATGTTTGATAACCTACAAGGTTTGGCAGAGGCTTTTTTAAATAAAGATCGAACAGGAACAATGATTCGCGCCTTTGATCGTATTGATCCGTTGATGCGCAATTTGAATGATATGTCGTTAGAGATGACCCACATGGGGCGTCAGTTGAATAAAAATGACGATCTTCAGGTCATACTAAGCAACTTAGCTGTCACCACTGCCGAGATTAACAAAGTTTTGCCGGACTTGAATAAGCACAATCCAGAGCTTGCAAAAGATCTTGGAATCATGACGCAGAACTTAGCAATCGTCAGCCGCTCACTGGGGCCTGCGATGAAAGAGGTCGAAGCGGACTTGCCTCAGGCCAGTCGTCGCATTCTAGAGGCATTGAACGAAACTGTGGTGGTTTTAAAGGCCATGGAAAAAAGTTTTCTGTTTCGTGGAAATGTTAAAGAAGTACTGGAAGAAGAAGCGTCAAAACGCGAGCCTGCCAGTCAGAAAACACCTTGATTGTTTCATTAAGTCTGATCAAAATAAGAAATGCTTGTCTGGCATTTCTTTCATCATTTTATTTTTTCTAAACGTGCAGGTTCACTGATACGTCGTATCTCGTGGCTTTCTGTGATTGCGATCACCTTGAGTGTCAGTGCATTTTTCATTGTTCTATTTGTGATGAGTGGAATGAATAAAAGTATTCAATCCCGTTTGATGGCTTTAGAGCCCCATTTGTATGTGACTGTCCCCGCATTCAGCCAGACCTCTTTGTTAGAGGGCCATCCTGTTTATCAACGCATCAAAGAAAATCAGGATAACAAAGCCTATTTATTTGAAACTCAGGATATTATTATTCGCACGCAGGACGGTCAATTTCGTGGTGCAACCGCCAGGGGCGTCAGTTCAGAGAGCTTGTCTTTCATGATTGATAAGTTGCACGAGCTGGATCATGCAAAAATGGCTAAAAACGTAAGTGACGTGTATACCTGGGAAAAGGATGAGTTGCCAGGGGCAGGCGAAGTCGTCATGGGTATTGATTTAGCACGCAGCCTGGGTGTTTTTGAAGGAGATATGATCACAATTATTCCGCCCGAAACTTTGCTGATGTCTATGGGTGAGGCGCCCTCCTTTGAAAAAGTAAAACTCAGAAAAATTATTTCGACTAATTTGGCAGATCTTGATTCGCAGTTTATTTTTTATCATCGTGGCGTGACGCTGGCTCGACTATCGCAAAGTGCCGGTGTTTCACGGGGCATCGAGGTTTGGACTCCGAATGGCAATAACGTCGATAGTTTGCAAAAAAATCTTGAGAAGTTCGATGGTGTCCAAGTTGAAAATTGGATGCAGCGAAACTCGGCCTTATTTTATGCTTTGAAGTTAGAAAAAATATCGATCGGGATTTTTTTAACCTTGGCGGGTCTGATCGCTGGAAGTTCCATCCTCACAGTGTTGGCGCTCTTACTGTTGCAGAAGCGCAGAGACATTGCGATTTTACGCACCATTGGACTTTCAGGGGCGCAAACCGTGAAGGTATTTACTCAGTTGGGCGCAATTTTAGCAGGCACTGGAATTGTGGCAGGTACAATTTTTGGTGTAGGGCTTAGTTTGTATATTGAAAAATTCCCGATCAATGTTTTGCCGGATATCTATTATGACTCACAAATCCCTGCCTATGTGGACTGGAAGCTTGTCATTGTCGTTTTGGTTTTCAGTGCCATC
>JANNCH010000539.1:0-3397 GCA_031386315.1 Pseudobdellovibrionaceae bacterium | reverse complement strand
CTCAGATGAGTCATCTGAAGGGGAAGTTCTTTTGAAACCGAAATCAAAGTTTGTCGTGATGGACGCTTTTGATATTCAAAGGCCAGATCCCTTTGATGAGGGAGCTATTGTAAATCGCCGTCTTCTCTTGGTGAAAAGCTGTTCAAGTCAAAGTACTTGTGAAAATATTCAGCCTCGCGTTCCTGACAGTCAAATTAAAAATTGGAATGAATTTAAATCCTGCATGCATGAAAAGAGAGAGTGTCGTTTTAGCCAATAAAAGAATTTTGGCTGTCGTAGTCGAAATCGCCAGCAAAAGCGCTAAGAGTCATTATCGCGTGCTTTGAAATGCTTACCTTGCTGACAAAAGACTAGCACGTAGCATTGGCTACGTGCAGGATGGCTTGGAATTAATGTAACACTTCCAGGTCCTCAACAGAGGAAACGAACTTTAACTACCTCATTTAAATACAATTTATATTCCGTTTTTTATTTACAGCAGTCGTATCTGCGCCTGCTGTCGATAGATTAGTTTGTTATGTTGAGAGCAAAGCAGACTGAGGTTCTCAAATCTGTGATCTCTTTCAGTCCATTGAGGTTGGATATGTTCGATTTCTAAGCCGAAGCGACTGCCGCAGATCTTATGTGTGAGAGGATCTTGATACTGGCAGCAACGCTTCGTGCTTATCACGGCTTGATGTATTTTAGGTGTGAGACTTTTGTTGCTACGGCGAGTTGCCACAGTGGCAATGACTTCCTCCGACGAATAAGCCTTTGCTTGAGAGGAACCAAGTTTATTCTTTATAAACTGATCCATCAAAACATTGATAGTATCACTCACACCCATGCTTGCGTTTTCTTTTAATAATATGTGCGCCGCCAAATCTTTGCATTCTTGAAGCTTGGCATATTGTTCTTTTGTGAGAGTGATGTGTAAATGCACGGATTCGTCTTTTTGCACTTGCTTCAACTCAAATGGCTTCAAGGTTATGTCTAGCTCTTGAGATAAAATTCGTTGAGTTTCAAAGGTATTTTTATTCTCGACTTTAAGAAGTAGTTCTTGCTTCTCGAGGGCTGAGATCTGAAGCGATCCTTCTTTCTCTTTTTGCTTAATCGCGCGACTCAGTTCGCCGATTTGCGAAAGGTTTACCAGGCCTGCCTGGATTTTATCAGCTAATGCGGGTACATCTTTTAGAAGGCGAGCCGCTTCAATGCGTCTTTGTGCCGCAGAAGAGGAGTAGCCCAAATCTTTGACCAGGTATTCATACAAGCTCGGCCGCGCTCTTTCAAGATAGAGTTTTCGTTTATCCAGTTCGCGAACGTGTAGGATGATCAAATGCAAAAGTTTACGTTCTTGTCTGACAAGATGAAGTAATTGAGATTCTAGTTCTTGATTGCTGAGTTTGTGAGTTTGCATAAATGCTCCTGATTAAGAAATTCAAGGAAGTTGTATCATGACTTTTTAAAAGTGATTTTTTCTTTCGTGATATATGCTAGAAAATTTGCTTCATACTCGATCATAAATCGTCTATGTGATGTGATTTTCTTTGTATGTGAAAAATAAGTATCAATGTGCGAATTGAATTCAATGATGAGCCTGTAAAAGATAGAAAAATGCGGTCAAATGTTTTGTGAAAATAAATACAAGCATCAGTAACTGAGAGATTGCCGCGTACTCATACTTGTGCAGGCAAAGATATGAGGGACTTAAGTTTCAAAATGAAAAACGACGCGGTAAGTTGCCGTAACGGCAGTGAGATTGAATACGTTTTTATGACATGCAATTGGTGGGGGCGGATCTAGGAATAAGAAACTAGAAATAGACCGCATAAGGCCCCGAAGTGTCCACCTGCGTAAAAAAGTTATTGTTAAAAGTCCTCAACGATAATACTGTGATTTTACAGTGAAAAAATTAATCGTTGTACCGACATATAATGAGCGTGAAAATATCCAAGCCATAATCCCTGCGATCTTTGCGCAAGGCCTCGGCGTGCATATACTTGTGGTGGATGATAACTCTCCAGATGGTACAGCTAATCACGTGCGTGAATTGCAAAAAAAATTTCCAGAAGAACTTCATTTGCTTTCACGTCCCGGAAAGCAAGGTTTGGGTAAAGCTTATTTGGCGGGTTTTTACTGGGGTATTGATCATGGTTATGATGCGATTGTTGAAATGGATGCGGATTTTTCACATCGTCCACAGGATTTGAAGCCTTTGTTACAAACTATCGAGACCAATGATTTTGCAGTGGGTTCACGTTATTGTCCTGGTGGTGGCACTGTGAATTGGGGATTTCTTAGAAAAATTATTTCCCGTGGTGGCGGTATCTATTCACGTTTGATTTTGGGCTATCCCTTAAATGATTGGACTGGCGGGTTCAATGCCTGGAAAAAGGCTACTTTGATTGGCATTGATTTATCCTCTGTGCAGTCGAATGGATACAGTTTTCAAATTGAATTAAAGTATAAAGCTCTCAAAAAAGGTTTCAAAGGTTCTGAATCACCGATCATTTTTGAAGATCGTCGAGTGGGGCAGAGTAAAATGTCATTTAAAATCGTCATCGAGGCATTCTATCGTGTTTGGCTTATGCGCTTTCAGTAGAAATTTATTATTAGTCTTGTGCGTAACTTTTGTTGCGTCGTTTGCGCTGGCTCAGGCGCAAAAAGGAACTATCGTTAATGAAGAGGCCTATGTCTATTCATCACCGGATTTTGATTCGCCTGTTGTGGGTGTAGTTAAAATGGGCGAAGTCTATGATATTTCGACTGGTAAAAAAGAAGCATTTTATAAATTGCGTTTAAAGCCCGGGACCACTGCTTGGATTGCAGATAACGACATTCGCCCTGGTGTAGTGCAAGAGCTTGTCGATGCTGCTGAAAAAGCAAAAAACAAAGGCAAAAAAAACAAAAAAGGTGCTAAAAACGAAGTTGAAAAGAAACGTCCCAAGCGGGCCTTTGAGAAAACTCGCTATCGTGGGCCAGTCGTAGAGATGCTTCAGTTTAAAGAGTCCACCATGGGTGGACGTCAGAGTGAAAGCTTTTTGATGTATGGTGTGAAAGTTGCTGGGCCTAATACGGTTTTCGCTGGTGACATGGATACCGAAGCGAATTTTATTTTTCATATGGGTGCTCCAAATTATTACAAGGGACTTACTGGAAACTCAGCGAGTGGCTGGATGTTCATGGGGAACTTTTTGTTTGAAAATGTCACGCGGGGCACAGAAAACTATAATTACTATTTTGGATTTGGTCCGATGTTTAAGTTCTCGCACTTTGAGCTGGGTATTACAGATGCGGGGACTGGCAAATCAAAAAGTTATTCTGCTGACGACATCAGTGTCGGAGCTATTTTTAACTTTGGTGTGGCCTTTAAAATCAGCGATTATGCATTGCGTTTAGATGCGAAATATTACTGGGA
>JANNCH010000616.1:0-1629 GCA_031386315.1 Pseudobdellovibrionaceae bacterium | reverse complement strand
AATTGTCGTGACTATGTTATGTCTATGGCAGGCACAGGGTTTTGCCATGGATTTACCACAATATTTAAACACTGTAGAAAAAAAGCATAAAAGCTTTCAGTCTTTGGATGCCTCTATCGATGCGGCCGAGGATCGCCGTGTTTCTGGTGATGTTGATTTGGCACCTGAGCTCACATTTGATGCTAAAAATATCATTGATAAAAAAGAACCCAATCAGTTGGCACAATTCGGTGTGGATGAAAGTCGCATACGCCAGTATTCATTGGGATTGAATAAAAAGTTCTCTACGGGAACTCGTGTTGGTTTGAGCGCCAATGCGGCTGAATTTGAAAATAAAAATTTGAACTCTGCAGCGGCTGCGTCCTTACCGGCGGGCACGTTTTTAGATAAATACGGAACAAGTTCTTTAGGCATTTCTATTTCACAATCATTGTGGAAAGACTTTTTTGGTAATTCTACACGACTGCGCTGGCAGCGTGAGAGTCAGGCCTCGGCTGCAGAAAAGGCTCAGTACAGCCTGCAGAAACGTCAACTATTGATTGCTGCTGAAGCAACCTATTGGGATTTTATGTATGCTCAAGAAGACCTACGCATTCAACAGACTTCGTTAGACCGCGCTAAAAAAATCGAGCAATGGACCACTCGACGTGTGCGTGACGGAATCAGTGATCGTACAGATTTGTTGCAAACCCAGGCGCTTGTGGCGCAAAGACAAATGCAATTGCTTACTTCTCGCAATTCGTTCCAATCTGCGCAGAAAAAAATACGTGATTTTTTAGAACTTGAAAGCAATGAAGCGTTACCAAGCTTAGAAGGTAAAATCAGTGAAATCCGTCCAGTGACCGCCCTTGTAGATGGTGGCGGCAAAGGCAAGGTTGTGCAGCTAGAGGCCTATGTATCCTCGCTGAATGCAAAGACGAAAGAATTATCTGCAGAAACTACAGTGGATGCCAATCGTCCTGATTTAGTTTTGAGTGGTTCTTACAATACCAATGGCTATGATGGAACAATGCCTGATGCGATCAAAGAATGGGATAAAACAGACAAGCCAACGACAGTTGTGGGTTTGAGCTTTCGCTATGCATTTGGCACCAATGCTAAAAATTCTGTAACCAGTGCAGTTCGCAAGGACGCCTTGGCGGCCAAGCTTCAAAGTGAAAGAAAAATGTTAGAAAGTGAATCCGCTTGGTCAGAGCTTATTCGTCAAAATAGCGAGCTTAGCAAACAAGTGGAGGCCGCAACTACTTTGTCGAACCTGCAAACGAACCGTGCAAAAGCAACGGTGGATAAGTTCAACAAAGGCCGTTCGATTACGACAGATGTTGTGAATGCCGAGCAGGATGCCGCCAACGCTGAATTAAATATGACTAAATTAATGTCTGAACAAAGAAAGTTGGAGGCTCAAGGGCGATTGTTTGTCGTCATTGAGGAGTAATTATGAATTTACCAGCATTATCGATCAAACGACCGATTTTCATTCTGTGTATTGTTATCTTAATGTTGATCATTGGTGTGGTCAGTCTTAAAAAGATGCCCGTAGATCAGTTTCCGGATGTAACTTTTCCGATTGTTGCCGTCATTGTCACATACCCGGGGGCATCTCCTTTAGATTTAGAAAAGCAAGTTTCT
>JANNCH010000580.1:0-18101 GCA_031386315.1 Pseudobdellovibrionaceae bacterium | reverse complement strand
CTGTAGTTTTTGCTTAATAGGTTCGATCGTCGCATATGGGATAACTATCGAAATTGTTCCCGTCGCATTTTCAAGTTCTACGTCAAAAGTTGAGGCAATGACCACATCTGTCGGCGGCACGATACCCACGAACTGTGGGTTGACCTCGGTACGCACAAATGAACATCCAATTTTTTCAACTGAAGCCCAAGCATTTTCAAGATCATGAATTCCAAGTTCGACAACACGACGTACAATTGAAAGTTCAATGGGTGTAAAGTCTTTGCCATCAATTTTTGTATAAGGGCGATCTGCACCCCCAAAGAAGCTGTCAACCAAAGCATAAGCTAATTTACTTTCGATCACGAGCAAGGCCGAGCCGCGCAAATTTCCGAAACGTAGTACAGACATACAAGTTGGCATTGGAAGAGTATTTATAAATTCACCAAACTTTAAAAACTCAGTGGACGTCAATGTTATCGAAGCAATCTTTCGCAAAGCTGATGATAGCGATACGCGAAATGCACGCATGAATTTTTCATAGATAACTTCTAATTGCGGAAGCCGTCCACGGATAATTCTATCTTGGCTTGTTAAGTCGTAGTTTACAATTTTGCGTTCGTCGACCTTGCCGTTACCTTGCGATCCACCAGAGTTGCTTGCCCCACTGGAAGAGCCCGTTGTGGATGCGACATCGCCATCAGAAACTGCGGCTAGTAGGGCATCAACTTCGCTTTGCGATAATACTTGATTCATATCTATGACCTTCCTTAGTTATAGATAAACTCGGTGAAGAATACGTTTGAGATCTTTCCTTGAACCAAGAACGAATTGATAATGTCTTTTATTTCACTTCTTAAGGCATCCTTGCCCTCTCGATTTGAAACTTCGTCATAGGTTTTGCTAGAAAGAATAATGATGATTGTGTCACGCACCTGGGCTTTGCGTTTGTCGATCTCTTCGGCAACTTTTTCACCTTTGAGTTCGAGCTCCATATTCACTTTTGCGAGCTTACGACCTTTAGACCCTGCCAAATTGACGATAAAAGTTTCTAGCGGAACTACCTTCCCCACGAATTCTTTTTCTTCCGTCTTTTCTTTTTCTTGAGCTTCGGCCTCGCCTTTAATGACGTGCTCAATTTTAGGCTCGGCGGCATCTTTTTGACGACCTTTGTAGAGCATGAATCCCACGCCTGCAACGATCAGCATATTGAGCACTGCCATAGCTATCAAAAGTATAGGCTTTTGTCCTGAACCGCCGCCCGAGGGCGCTGCTGCTTGTTCCACTGCTGCTTTTTCTTCAGCCACTCCATCCTCCATGATGAATTGACACACACTTGTCTCGAAGGAACATGAAGCAACAGAAGTGCCAACAGGACAGCAGCCTAGTCTAGTAACTCATGGGCGAATGTATTGCTTCTGAGGCAATTTTTTCCCCTAGGGAAAATGTTGCCCCTCCAAAAAGCCGATGGTCGCAGTCAAAGTTTTGGCAGAATCAATGCTTAGCCAGGCAAAAATAGCAGTCTAGTATCTATTGTATCGACATCACTTAAGTCTAGGATGTGTCCTTGTGACCTGTCGCTAACTAGACTAGGCCAAAGGACCTTCATGGAAGCCCACGGATTACTTTTTAGTACATTCATTTTTCTTGCGGCAGCAGTCATCTGCGTGCCGATTTCAAAAAAATTGGGGTTTGGTTCTGCATTAGGTTATCTGATCGCCGGCCTCACCATTGACCACTAGGGACTGAAACTAATCACAAATGTCTACAATCGTTGGCGTTGGCTTACTCATCTCTCGCCGTGTAGCTGGTCCGATGTATCGTATTCGCCAGTATTTATTGAGCCCAACACCTACCAATGAGCTCCATCAATTAAAACTAAGAAAGATGGGGACTACTTTCATGATGTTGCAGACGCATTGAACGAGAGCCTTAACAAAAAAGATTTATAAAAATTGCCGTTGCTAGTTTTAAGGAATCAACAAGGTGAAATCAAAATCTTTCCATTTAATACGATCTGTGAGCTTAGGCTGGCCCTGTAGCACTTGATTATTCAGCACCGAAAAGCTAGTGATTTTAATATTTTTTGTCGGTTCGCAAATCTGCCAAGATCGGATCTCTTGTGGAATATTTGATTCATCAGTCATTTGCAAATTAATCGTAGTCACCTTTAACTTTGATTTGAGCAAATCCTGAACTCGAGTTGTTTGTTGTGCCTGTGTCAAGTCAACTGACAAATGAGCCTTGCCTGCAATTAGAAGAACAGCACTGCACTCTTTTGAATTAAATAAACTTTGAATGTTTTCACTCATCGCCTCGTTGCGTACATCCATAGGCATGGACTGTCCCCATTTATCTTTATGATCAACAGATTTGTTTTTTAAATTTAGCAACAGCGCGTATTCAGATAGCGGAAAATAATACGCATGCAGACGCATCAAGCTTTGTGCATAGTCTTGTAAACTTGAGTCACTTTTATAATTTTTGTCGGCTTCAACTTCTTTGATTATTTCAACTAGATTGTTCAAAAAAACTTCGGCCCCGTATTTTCGTACGGGCAATTCAAAAGCTATGCAAGCATTCTTAGTGTGATTTTTTTGAAAGTGCAAAATCAAGTCTGCGATGGCCTTTTGATTTGTTAAAAAATGGACATCCCCTGCAATAACAACTTGGCTTGATTGTATTTTGCTAATAAAATCTTTTTGCCCAAAGGCTGGTGTTCCTTTAGTGACTAGCTCTGCAAGATGAGGCTGTGAACAAATAGACTGCCCCAGAGCTGTCAGCGAAACACAAAGTAGGAACTGCAATAGTGATAAAGCTTTCATAGTCATAGGGGCTCCTTGCTAGTCTTATCTAGCAAGGACTAAACCATCCGAACAAAGAGCCCGTGGCCTTTATATTCGACCTGGCAGCACAGACTTTGTCTAAGGCTTTGCCAGCGGCCATATTGGTCGTTATTCAGGAGGGGTCTGAGCATCCATGGAATGTATATTAACATTTTTCCATTCATTGGATAAAACTGGCTGCTGATTGTATAAACAAATTTGAAATAAGAAAACTGTTTTAGTTTGTTTCGGGCTTAATGTATTTTGCTAAAATATTCTGAAGCGCTTTGACTGTTGCCGCATTGCCGGCAACAATCGAATTTTTATAGGGATGGTAGTTTTCCCCACGATAGGTCTCGATAACTCCACCGGCCTCTTCTACTAATAAAATGCCAGCTGCTGCATCCCAAGGTTGAATATTACGTTCCCAGTAGCCATCAAAAACCCCGCGAGCCACCTGGCATAGATCGTAGGCGGCAGCGCCGGGTCTACGAACTCCGCGGCACTCACGCACGATTTCAGAAAAAATTTCGATTTGCTCTGAAATAATATGCTCGTGTTCCGCCACAAAGCCTGTTGCTAAAAATGCGTCCTCGAAATTTTCATTTTTGCTCACTTGCAAACGTCGACCATTCACAAAGGCCCCTTGACCACGTATTGCCGTGTAGGTTTCACCCAACATTGGCACATCGATCACAGCCAATTGTATTTTTCCATCAAATTCTAATCCCAAGCTAATACAAAATATTGGAAAGCGATGGATGTAGTTGGTGGTCCCGTCTAAGGGGTCTAGTATCCAGCGCGCATTTTTATGATCGTTGGTCCACTGGACCTTTGCCCCGGCGGCATGGGATTCTTCGCCTAAAAAATCGATTTCCGGAAAATTTTTCTTTAGGTGGGCAGCAATAATTTTTTCGGACTCTTTATCGGCCTCGCTGACAAGGCCCGCTTGGAACTTCTTTTCGATGTGCTCTAAGTTACCGAAATATTTAAGGAGTACCTCACGGCCTAACCTGCATGCCTTGATAGCCGTACTTAAGACCTGCTGCATATCTCTTGAATTGCCGGTGCTTTCCAAACTTTAACCCCTTTGCCTTGACCTTAGATGATTGACCAGTCAAGCAGCTTAAAGTTACCATATTGATAGAGTCAATGGAATGACTCGGTTCAACAGAATCTCTTGCTAAATTTTTTTGGAGGTTCGCAAACATGAGGATTGAAAAAATGGGTTCTAAATCAGACGTTGTCGTGAAGCTAGTCTTGGTTTTTTTCGTTACTTTGCTGTCATTTTCTATCGGTACTTTCGTCGGCAAAAAATATAGCGACAATCAACATGAGCTTGCTCAATTAGAACCGGGGCAAGATTCAGGTCATGCTGCTCGCTCTGTTGCATCAGCAGCAGATGATGCACATGGCGCCCACGGCGAAACAAAAGCAACTAGTTCAGCAATGTCTGACGAAGAGATCGCTAAACTTGCAGAAGAGTTCGTAGCAGATGAAACAGAGTCCCCAGCAAAAGCCCTTGAAACAGAAGCCAAAGCGGCCCTTGATACAAAATTAGCAGAGCATGTTAAAGAAGAAGTGAAAGCAGAAGTTGCCGGCCATAAATCAACAACGACTGTCGCTGCGAAAGAAGAAGCTCTAGCAGATGCATCCCACGTATCTCAACAGCTTGCAGCTGGATACAAACCAACTGAAACTGTTGCAGTTAAAAAAGATGTTACAAAAACAGATCGTATCCCGTCCAGTTTACCGAAAAATGTGGCCCAGTACACTGTGGGCAAATTCACGGTGCAAGTGGCTTCATTCGCTGATGAAGGCGAAGCACAAAAGATCGCTTCTGATCTAAAAACAAAGGGCTACAGCGCATTTTATATCCCGGCTGAAGTCAAAGGCAAAACTTGGTACCGCGTAAGTGTTGGTCAGTTTGCAACTCAAAAAGAAGCAACCTCTTACCGTGCAGAACTTTTAGACAAAGTCAAAGTGAGCAGCGCCATTGTTCAAAGAATTACTGAGTAGTTAGTTTTCAATTCTGGCTGTTCTTCTAATTGATTTTCTTTATAAACCCATATTTTACAAGATGTGGGTTTTTTTATGTGCAAAGCTTTGCTAGAGTGAATACATGCGAAAAATTTCGTCTAGCCTAACTTTCTTTGTGAAGTATGTGAACCCTGCGTGCATACTTGTGGTTTTATGGATTCTTAGCAAGTCTGTGAAAGAAAAGGTCGCACAAGGCCTGTGGCCACCATACAGCATGGGTATATTAGTAGCCGTTGCAGTGATTCTATTTTTTCTGATTAGAAAAAAATACGCAAGTCTTGTTGATGATGTTTACCAGCAAAAGGATGGTTTGCTTATTCGCAAGCGAGCCATGAAGTTAAAAATCAAATACTCAGACATTCGCAATCTCGAGCTGATACGCCTTAACCCACCGATTATTAAACTTTATCTTCATTCGCCAAGTCAGTTTGGCTTAGAACTTTCATTCGTACCACCAGCGCGTCTTTTTTCATTTATGGATGTTCCACTCTATGAAGAACTAAAACAAAAAGTAGAGCAACACCAGCTGCCCAACTGATAAAAAATTAAGGCTCATCTCAAAAATGCGTGAGCGCTATTTACATAGGTCGGCGCCGAGAGAATAGCTTGCGTCACAGCGTGGTAGCTTTTCAAACATTGTACTTGTCGCAGACGGACACGAGAGCTTTGTTAGATCTGTGACAAATGCCTGTGCCTCTTCACTTGAAATGCCCTGCTTTTGTAGGATCTCAAGTAGTTCTTTTTTCGGTAAAACGTTTTGCAAGTGTGTGAATATGTTTTTTCGATCTGTTTTTTTCCAAATATCCATATTAACGTTCAATGCCTTCATTCGAGAAATCGGTGGCATAGGACTTTTTTTGATTTGTGCATCTTCCACTGGGCAATCCCACATTTTAAGACGGTATAGAATTCGCCCTGCACAGGTCGCAGCATGCTGGCATTTTTGCAATCGTGTCCACACATTCTGAGGGCCCCCTAGGAACGCAGGGGGGACGCCATCGCGGTTGTAGTGACAGGCCCCACAAGTATGGGTCAGCAAAGCTACGGCGCGTTCGGACTCTTTTAAAGGCAAATCTCCAAGTTCATCTTCGGGGGCTTCGCTGGTTTTTTTGAGGGTCATCAGTTCTTTTGTCAAAGTCGTGAAATCCCCCACGGGATTTCCCATAAAAGCCATGATCATATTCATCACAGATAAACGATTGAGCGCCTTACCATCTATATAGCGTTTGAAATTTCCAGCCGTGTAAGCACTCTGCAAAGCTTTCAGCAATGGTTCAAAATCTCGTGCCAACTGAAATGATACTTGTATCACTTTGGACTCGCCGGGTTTGATCACTGGTAACGAGATCGGCATCAATCGGCGACCGTCCAAAATTCGCACCGATAATCCAGCAGAACTCATAAAATAAATTTGCCAAGATCCATCTTCGTTTGCGCGAGCACGGATAGCAGCATTATCAATCTGCGGACAAGAGCTACCTGCACTGATATTTTCGGGCGTTGCAAGTGCTGCAGGATTGCACGAGCTCGATGCTGGCACAAAGCGCAGCTGACGTGCAGCCCCTGCATAATTTGTTGTCCCCTCAGGGGCACGTACAAAAGTTGAAAACTGCAAACCTTTGCCATCTACAAATGCACAGTTAAGAGAAATGGAAGTTCTTGCAGGATCCGTACCCTGTGAATAAGTACATTGGCTATTCAATGTTTCAATGAGGGATGTTTCAATTTTAGCTTTTACTAAAAGATCATCGATCATTTTTACGTCAGAATTTGTAAAAAAACTGCTATAGCCAACAATAATCCGAGGCAAGTTGCCAACGAAAGCACCATTCCATATTTCGCTGGGCGGTCTTGCAACTAAAGGCTCTAATTCGGCGGGCACATCGGTATTCGCTAAGACTTGTGATAAATCATTTTTGACTTGATTCGGCTTGTTTGAAATTGCCGGTGTATCAGACTTACCCCTATCCTTAAAATTTGTGAGTGGATCTCTATTCGGGAATGCAGATTCTGGGATCTTCATTCCATTTGGAAATTCTTGTGCCCAACGAGTTTGCATCAGTTGATTAAAGCTTTGTGCATCAGCAGTTAAAAGTTGTCCAACTTGACCTGTTAGTTTGTACAAAAATATTTGTCTTAATAAATCACGGCGACATTCTAAATCAGCACACAAACGCTGCCACATCTTATGGTAAGCCGGAAAATAATTCGCTGCACGCACAGTCAAATCCAAAGAGTACGGGACCTGCTGATCCACTGCGATAGGAGCGCCAAAATAAAAATACGAACGACCACTTGGTAAGTCACGGTAGCAATAGGCTGCATCTTCATGACCTTCGCACGGAATGTTATTACCAAGCTTACTTGAAAGAACACGCGTCAAACCTTCTTGCATTGCAGGATTTGAATTGGACTCAGACCAAGGGGCTCTAGAAAAAATAGGTGTCTGGTTTTGATGACAACTTAAACACAGCTGTCGACTAGCATAAGCAACCTGCGATGCTTTACCAGCTTCGTAATCGCGCACAATTTGATATTCGTAGCGGCCTGCTTCGTCATTGTAGCTAATGACCTCCAGCAGACGAGCTTTTTCGTTCATACCAATATACAGACGGCCTTTTAGATTTAGATTCAAACAGCCGGGCGAATTAATTGAGTCTTGGTCAAAACCAATGACAATGCGTGGAAAACGGTAGAAAGGATCCAAGTTAGGGACATCCTTCATCCCTTCGATGGCGGCCGAGCGCTGCAAAGATCTTCCCATGGGGAACAATGTCAAACGCGGCTGAACACCACCACTGGTGTCTTTTAATTTTTGCAGAATTTGTGTGAATGGATAAGGGATATCGTATTCACGAATGCCCTGTGCATTATTTTTAGAAAATACTTTATCAAAAAGACTCGAGCCCACATCAGGTAACGAAAGGGGCTCGTCAGAAGGACGGATAGATAGCTCTGCCGGACTTTGTTCAAGTGCGCTTGATGCAAAATCCAGCGATTGCACCGCATGGTGAGCTTGCCAGAAGAGCCCGAAGGCTCCGGCAATCAACAAACCAGAAAGAATCTTTTTCTTTTTATTCGGTGACAAAAAGAAGGCTCCTTACTGCCAAGAATCAGTGCCCCAACATTCATTGTCCCAAGAAACCGAGCCGTTGTTTTGAGTAGAAGCTTGTCCCGTGACTTTATCTTTCACACCTTCACCTGCTTTTTTAGGTGCGCCTGTGATTTTATCCACAAGATCACCAAAGATACCTGAAGGCTGACGAGTCTGCTGAACTGACCCCGCGGACTCAAGCACAAAGTTCACCAAGAAAACACGATCAACATAAGCTCGTCCTAAATAAAGACCCGGACGAATCATACGAATTTCATCACGTACCCAGCTACCGTTACGTCCCACCAGGCCATCAAATTCTGGAGTGAATGGCTTGAAGTCATCACCATAGGCATAATCAATAATGATGGATTCACGACGAGTATCATACAAACTCAATCCGCAATAAACACCGGCCGGGAATGACATGTATTTATTTTCACCCGCAAAGGCCTCTTTTGGAGCTTGAGAAATCGGGCCTTTTAAGGCACCCAAACCACTTTTATCAAGAAGCGGCAACATTTGCGCAGTCAAATCGAGGGCATTTCGCAATTGCACTTCGCCAAATTGATTGCGTGGATAAAATCTTTTACCCTTCCACAAAAGTTCGCCCATACATTCAACTTTATCTTTGTTGCGGCAAAGTCCCGAAGTCACAAGGCCTGCAAAAAATCCCAAGAAGCCTTTTGCTGTAATCGTCTCGATTGCTTTTGAAGCTTCTTCGTGAATAAGCGCATGCTTCACTAAAACAGTTCCCCGAAAGTCACCCATGGGAATATAGCCCGATGGAATGCGTGCATAGATCTGATCTAGTTGTTCTTGCGAAGAACTCTTAAGTTCTGCCACTGTGATTTTATTTCTTTCAGCTGGACTCAGAGGTTTTCTTCTTTCTACCTTTGCAAGATCAGGCAGTGTTCTGAAGTTATTTGGATTGACCTCTTCTAGTTTGTAAAAAGAAGTCTCAGCTTGCGCAAAACTTACACCGAAGGTCACCAAAATTAAAATACTTAATAAGTTATTCATTATCACTCCTACAATGTCGCCATAAAGGCTTTAAGCGCATTTTTACTATCTTGATCTAAATCCACAAGTATATTGTGACCCTTGTTTTCAACATAGTCTGGGCAGTTCGAATAATAACGAAGAACAATATTCATAGGGTTATTTGGATCACTAATCCCGTTCGCAGCAACTTGTAACTTATCCATAAAAGCGGCCACGCTTGGAAGATCTTGCACCTGTTGCAGGTTTCCTAGCAAGCCTGCGACCGCAGCACCCACTTGGGCCCCGCCTGGTTTTGTTGACCAGTATTTACCAAATGCTTCTTTATTTTTTGCGACTGCCATACTGCCTAACAAGTCTGCAGCAAAAGCTTTGATATTAAAACTTCCGATCAAATTCATCGGTGTCCCCGCTGGAAAGTTCAAATAAAGTTTTCTGGGTGCTTGGCCAATAGATCTAACATCTAAACCCACCGGCAAACGAACAGTGGTCGTAGCACGTGAAACTTTTTGACGACGATTTTTATCTGACGTTAACAACTCATCCATCGAAGAACTGAATAGCTTCAAACGCCCTTCGATACTTGGATCGAACTTCTGACAGTCAGCATCTTTTAAATCCGAATATGTATTGACGTATTTTTCAAGATTTTCACTTTTGATAGGACTAGGCTTTCCACAAATTTCTGGACCTAAAGCATTGTTATGCAAGAACGGAGCATACGCCCAAACATTCAACAGAGAAATATTACGATAGTAACCGATACCACCCGCAATTTTTTCTCCCTTGGTATTGAACTGAGTCGAAGGTTTACTACGGTACTGATCCGAAGCGAACTCTTCCCACACATGACCCTTCATATGATTCGAGTGTCGTGCGCGGCACTGAAAAGTCTGAATGAAGTCTTGACCCGTTGATTTGTCATTCCCCATCCAGTCAGCACGAATAATTTCACCACTTGGCAAAGTTGTCTCTGCATGGAAATCCACATTGGCAAAGTTATCCGTATTTTGAGTCAAATCATCCTTCACGATATTTTGCGAAGAATGGCATGTCGCACAGTTTTGGGCGAATAGCTCGCGACCCTTTTCAATAGAACCTTTGAAGCGTTTTTCTAAGTATTCATTAAAGTTCGCATCTACTTCGGCTGCTTCACCACCACTAATAACAGATTGATTTTTCAAAGCCACTTTTAAATCAGAAGGTCTTGCAGACAGTAAGAATGAGACAATATCAGTGATTCGATCTTCGTTGGCTCTCCATGGTGCACAATCACGTCGACATTGAGCAATATCAAATGGTGTCTGACCGAAACCACGATCACCCGGATGCAAGGCACGCATATCGGCATGATGATTCATCCAGCACTGCTCGGCACACATACCAATATTCAAATACACACGCTGGACGGCTAAATCAGGAGCCACTGAATCTTCGCCACCTTTAAGAATATGGAATATTTCCATATCTCGTGTTTCTTTGTGCCAATATTTTTTCTGTTTATTTGCATACGATATTGCTTGGCAATCTTCTTTGCTTTCGTCGCACTTTTGAACATTGAACCAGCGATTTACTTTTTCTTTAAACAAAGGGCGTTGCGGGAAGTTGATGATCGCATTGATTGTTCCAGAATTCCCCGTAAAGTCATTCGGTACAGCTGAAGTATCACTTGTGCCCGGCCTTGCTGTTGGACCAAAAAGTTGATTTTCAAGTGCAGACGTTTTTGTACCTGAAGAAAGAACATCCGTAATACGTAAATATTGATTACCGACGATTCCCGAAATATTTGACCACTCAGGGTGATTCACATCTTTCGGTGGATTGGTCGGTTCAAAAGAGGCATGGCAAGAGGCACAGCTAATACCCACACGGAATGGTGGCTCGATAGAGCCTTCCACTTCACGTTCTGTATACCCCTTCCATCCTTGCAATTTGTCCCAACGAGCTTTGTTGAAACGTGGATTTGGAAATTTACGAAAGCCAATGGCGCCTGTTGAAGTACCGAAAGCCAAGTGACATGCATTTTCTTTCAAAGAACCATTCAATTTGTCTGCAGCTGAAACCGTTGCGCTATCGCATGCGGGATCTTCTTTGAGATAATCTTTATCTGAACCCACAAAACCCAAAAGCTTTTCATCGCCAGGGCAATAATCAAGACCGAACGTGTCTTGCATAGACACTGAGCGATTTTGATATTTAAGACCTTTGCTATCGCAATCTTTTCCAGGCGTACAGCAATCTGGGTCATTCATAGTCCCCCAGATGTTGAATCGCTGAAAACGTTGATCTGTTCTTAAGACGCGATACCAATTAATAGGAGTATTCAAGCGCTGAGTGAATGCATAGGTATGAAAGCGTCCATTCGGCGCGCTCTTGTACCAGATTTCACGACCTGATAATTCAGCAGCTAATTGTTCTGGTGCAATCTTACGACCCGGGGTCATATTGCGATGACTGACTTCTTCACAACCTTTGTGAGAGAAATTGTCGTACACCGAACCCGCGCATTCAGTAGAACTTGGCGTTCTCGCTTGATCTTCTTTACCTTGCAACGAATAGCAAGCTGTTATAGCGCCGACAACAGTCGCGCCAATTAAAACGCGAGTCACGTTCTTCCAAAGCATGATGGAATCCCCTTTTTAAAAGTGCATTACTTTTAGTCTAGAGGAATCCTCAGGTGGTGGATAAATATTTATTTAGGTCTAGTCTTTCGTTCTGGTGTCAGAATGTTCACTTGGCCTTTAAATTGATCTCAATTTTTTAACAAGACCAAAGTAAGTAGGCGCAAAGAAAACAGCCAAAGTTAAAAGAGCATAAAAAATCGGGCTAGAGAAAAAATCTGCTATTTGAAATTCAACACCCGTATACCATTGCTCGCCAGTGCCTGCATAAAAGAAACGGCGATAGCCCGTTCCATCCCAACCAAAAACCAAAATAAATAGCATCGCTACATGCGACCAAATGGGCTGCCATACAGCGGCCTTCCAACTATCAGCACGAATCAATTGTGCTGTTACATAAAATCCTAAAATCCCCTGAGTCACGTTAGTCACGGCAAATATCGCAACTAACCATGGCGGTATACTTGTAAAATTTTGCGCAACGAACATGGTTTCCCACCCCGGAGAAGTCCACAAAAGGTATAATCCAGACGGAGCAAAAACAATCGAAGTCCAAAGCATTGTGAAAAGAAAGGCTTCGTTGTTCCACCAAGAATTTGATTTTTTAATAATTTTGTTTCCGGCAAGTGCTAAGCCTGCGCTCAAACCATAGGACCAAAAAACATCTACTTGAACCATACTGCCTCCTATATAAGACGAGCCTTGAATTCAAAGAGAATCTTAGAACCCCCTTTGAGTGTCAACAGAAGCTTTAAGCTCAAAGTGTCCAAATTCTCAGACTTAAATAACAGGTTATGGCAGAGATCGCGATGGCCAGGGGAAAGCCAATTTTTAAGAAATCTGCGAATTTATAGCCACCTGGCTTTAAGATTAGCAAATTGCCGTGATGCCCAATGGGCGTCAAAAATGAAGCAATGGCGCCAATAGTCACGCACACAACAGCGGCTACTGGTGAAAAGCCAGCGGTCTTTGCAAAGATAACAGCTACCGGCGCAATCAGAACAGTGGTCGCTGCATCCGATAAAATTTGTGTTAACAACGCTGCAAACCAAAAGAAAATCATCACCATCCAGAATGGACTCAAGCCCTGCGTCCACTGAACGATGAGATCAGAAATTAATTTATCTACTCCTGTTTTTTGCATAGCAATGCCTAGTGGAATGACTCCAGCGATCATCACAAAGACTCGCGTCTCGATAGATTTATATGCGTTTTCAATACTCACACAACCCGTGAGGACCATGGCTAACGCCCCTGTTAAAAATGAAATATGCGCAGGTAACCAACCCAGTGAAGCCACTAAGATCGAAGCTGCCATAATGGCAAAAGCAATGGGGATACGAATGCGTTTTTTTGACTTCCCATGAAAGGGCATAAAGACTAAAAATTCATGATTCTCGCTGAGTTTTTCAATATTTTCTGTCGTCCCTAATAAGACGATCAAATCACCATTGCGCAAAACGACATCGGCTAACTTTTCGCGAATCCAACCCTCTTTACGCCAAAGTGCCACAACTGTGGAACCGTACTTGTCAAAAAAGCCGATTTGCGAAAGACTTTTCCCGATGAGCGGCGAACGAGGACCTATCACGGCTTCTACGAAATTATTTTCTTCTTCTGCAAGAGTTGTGGTTTCTTTCAAAGATTGGGAGCCAAATTTTTTAAATGCGCGCAAAGCAAGGCCAAGATTTTCGTCGAAAGAAACCAACTCATCTGAAGTTGTATCAACCAAAAAAACATCATGTTCTTGCAATAAAAGAGTGTCTGCTTCGCCGGGCACTTGATTCTTGCGAAAGACAGATAATATCTGAAAGCGCTCTTGGGTATCTTTGCGCAATTCACTCAGGGTTTTGCCAATCCATTTGCTTTCTTTAGGTATCACGATTTCTGTTAAAATATTACTATGTTTAAAGCGATCATCCTCGCTTTCTTTGCCTGACTTTTTGGGCAAGATCCAGCGCAGTAAAATAATAATTAAAAAACTCACGAGCACCAACGGGATACCAACGCGAGAAACTGAAAAAAGACTGAGTGGTTCAGATCCCGAACGTTTAATAATTTGATTTGCCAATAAAAATGCAGGCGCGCCGATTAAAGTTAATGTTGTCCCCAATGACGCCGCAGTCGCCATCGGTATTAGCATGCGAGAAGGCGAAAAACCTTTATCACGACAAAGCTTCATCACAATCGGCAACATCATAGCCGTAATCATCAAATGGTGAGTCACCGAAGACATGACAGAAACACCAGACATAATCACTAGGATTGCTAAAGTTTCAGAAGTTCCTGAAATTTTGCGAAAAAGTCTGCCAATCATATCTGTTGCGCCCGTCTTAGATAACCCAGCAGATAAGACAAAAACGGCACCAACGATAATGGCAGGCTCACTTGAAAAACCAGAAAGTGCGTCTGCAGCGTCTAGCAACCCCGTAATTGCTAAGCTTAAAATAATCAAAACGCTCACAACGTCGACACGTACATATTCAGTCATAAATAAAAAAATAGAAATACACATAATAGCTGTAAAAATAATTTGAGACTGATCCATTGCTAGATTTCCTTTTTCTGTTTTAAAAGATCCGGTGATTGCGAGTTGCCCGGCAAAGAAGCCTCTTGCGCCATTTTTTTCAGTGACTCTTCTGGCATAGACCCCTTCATCATTTGATTGTGGGTTTGCTCGATTATATTTTTATCTTCCACACTGTTGTGGTTTTTCTCAACAGGGGTAATCATGGAAACACGCAAGCAACCTTGATATTGCATGCCCGCACTTTGCAATGCATCTTTACAGGCAGCGATCACACGCGAGCGACTTCCTATCAAGCTGGCACTACGCACATCAAACCAAAAATAAACTTTGAGTTTTACGTTCGAAGAATCCAGATCATCCAACAAAACCAAGGGGGGCGGATCTTTCAATATTCGCTCCACTTTGCCAAGGACGTCTAATAATATTTTTTGCGCTTCAGAAATTGAATTCTCGCTATCCATACTAATAGTAAAACTTGTGCGCGTTTGATAATTTGCTGAAATATTTTGAATGATGGACTGAATGACCATGGTGTTAGGAATAAGGATCAAAGTGCCGTCATTGTCCATAACGGTTGTCCCGCGCATATTTAGGTTCTGAACGACCCCTCGAATATTTTCAACAATAATTAAATCTCCTTTTGTAAAAGGACTGCGCAAGGCCAGCAGTATGCCCGACAAAAAGTTTTCAGCAATACCCTTAAATGCAAGGCCAAGAACCAAACCTAAAACCCCGGTACCACCAATAATTGTCATAGCTAAGTTCTGCAAACCCATGGTCAAAAGCAGCATATAAAACATAAGTAAATAAAAGGGCAGCATACTGAACTTGGCCACTGTCGAAAGTAAAAAAGGATTTTCTATACGATAGGCCCACAGCCGATGTGAAATTTTACTTAAGAAGCCGCCAATAAAATAAAAAAGCAAAATTGCAAAAATCCCGATAACCAATCGTGGCAATGCTTTTTTAAAATGATCCAACCAAGAATAGAGTTCTTTTTGTAGCGGAGAAAAGTCAGCGACTTTGCTTTCTTCTAGAGTGGTCTTATCGACAACCGCTAGCACCGTGGGAAGTCGATCCGCAGTTCTGATCAGCCAATCTAATTGGGACTTCTGTTTGATATTCCCCTTAAGAACGACTATGCCCTTTTCAACTTTCACTTGAACATCTGTGAACCAGCCAGACTTTTCAACAGCGTTAGCCAAAATATTTTCGTTTTGTAGGTCCTCATCAGGATTGGGTAAACGTTGAAGTTTTTGTGCCGGTTCTTCAATTTTAACAGGATCAGTAGTCTTATTGACGGTGGCTGCCTGTATTTGAAAACTCAAAGAAACAATAAAAAGAACCAATAATTTTTTGGGGCAAAATGTCGTCAATTTCTACAACCTTTAAAAATGAGTCAAATAGCCCCTCGCGAAGGACCGCAATTCGCTTTGTAATCCAATAAAGCAACTGTCGTGCCGTATGACTTTAGTTGAGCATAAGAAAAATTTAAAGTGCAGGAACCAGTCTTAGAGAGTGACTAGAAAGAAACGCCTAGGCGCCATAGGGCGCTGCTCTGTGGATTTGGGTCAAAATCTTGACCAAATAAAAGACGCACCTCAAGTGCGGTGACCAATGCTAAACTTTTATAAAAACGATACGAGGTATCGACCCCTAAAGACAAACCACCGGCCATCGTTTGTGCGCCAGCATCTTTTGTTTGCGCACCACTCAAAGTGGTTGTGACTGACTCTTGATAGGTTCCACCTGCGGCACCAGCATAAATGCTTAAATCAACAGATGTGAATTCACGTGAAAAAAAGTGCATGCGACCCCAAAGTAAATAACTTTGCAAACTGCGTTCAACACGCAATGTAGCGTTGCCACTTTCTTCGCTAAAATTAGATATTTCGAATAGGCCAGAGAAGGCACCATAGCGCAAACCTGCCGCCAATGTGCGGGGCTTTCGGGCCTCTAAAACTTGATCAGCTGAACGTTCGTAACGAACTTCAGAATTCACAGGGTACAGTTGAAAATCAAGATGATCTGCGGCTCGCGCAAAAGAAGATCCCAACAGAAAAAAAGAAAAAACAAACCACTTCATTAGCGGCTCGCTCTTGAGGCATCTGGTAAAACAAAAACTTTTGAATCTTCCACGGGATTGTCTTTTTTAATCAGTGTCCAAGCAGAATTTGCATTTTCACAGGTGTACTTTTGACGATTTTGATTGCGATTCATGGTCTCGGCCACGATTCCACACTCTTCTTGATGAACACCCTCTAGATTAGATAGCAATGACATCACAAATTGAGCGGGGTCATAAAAATCAGTTTCTTGCAGGTCCATCATATCATTTTTAAAATTTTCTAAGGTTTTAAGAATAGCTTTCGCTATCAGATTTCGCGCAGCCGTTGCTGATAGCTGACGACTTGTTGCCACAGAATCCGTCATGATTTTTAAGACACGAGAATACTGCGTCCCTAGTGTATAGGCATCGTTGTTCAAGTTCGCCATAAGGTATTTTGGATTGATGGCCAACATACTGACTCGACTGCGCAGAGTGGTCGTATTGTACAATAGCAAACGTCGGTTCAAAGCCAAGGTTTTCAATGAGCGCAAAGACTTGTGCTCTGGAAGCGAATAAGCAATAAAATCCGTGTCACCCGTATAAAGCCAGCCCCAAAAATCTGCCAAGCCTTCATTAAGTCCACGCATAACTAATATATGGTAGGCTGATTGCTCACTGACAGTTGCATCCTCTGAAATTTGCTTTTGTTCGGGTAGCCCGAAAACCTTGTACATCTCTTTTTGCGAATGAGCGGTGTCTGAAATCTTTTGTGGATTCTTACCTGCCGTCGTCAAAGGGATTGTTACTAATTTATAGAAAAGCGAATGAAAGTGCTCATGGGCTAAAATGCCCGCATTTACAGCCAATGGAAGATTTTGATCTGTGTAAGGGACAAATAACATCGAGTCCGTTTCGCCATCATAAAATGCGTTGTTATTAATTCCACCATTCATGCGCACAGCCACGCCAATATCGCGCGGCCATTTATTCACACTTCCGACACCTAGCTCTGCATCCATGAGTGCAAGCTTTTGAGTGTGGGAATAAACTGTCACCAGCTGCAGACTTAAAGAGTCTGCAGCAATATAAAGATCATTGGATTTGATGAATTTAGTATGCGGGGCCTTACCAGTTAAGCGGCCTTTTTTCACATCGGGGGCTAGATAAAACTGGGCATACTGGCCGTTCATTTCCCACAGATAATTGATGCCCAAAAGCTCGGTCACCTGCAGATCATAGTCACCCACAGAGTTCGGAGCCGGAATTCGAGTCTTCACAGTGCCAAATACATCTTTATTGCGTGCAGAATAGTTGCACGAAACCAGCAGAGAGGTACTTGAAATTAGCATGAAGAGTCGAAAAAAAAGCAGCTTCACAAAGTCCTCTCACGGGGTTAAGTACAAGGGCTCGAGTTTTAGTCCAAGCACTTAAATAACATGTAGCGTTACAGTTGTAGTTTAGAATCAAGAATTTCGCAATCATTATTAGTACTTGGACGTATTTTGTCAGTCTGACTAAAAGGGAAACAGCAGGTCATGGAAGTCACCGAATTCGTTACAAAAAATCTGAATCCCCCACAGAAGAAGGCCGTCGAGTCCATCGAAGGCCCCCTGTTAATTTTAGCCGGAGCAGGCTCTGGTAAAACCCGAGTGCTCACCCACCGCATGGTAAATATGATTGCCCAGGGTGTGGCCGCCCCCGACGAGATCCTTTGCGTGACCTTCACGAATAAGGCCGCCAAAGAGATGGAACACCGAATTTACAAGTTGTTAGCTGATTTTGGCGTCCCCGTTCATTCGCCTTTGTGGATTTCGACCTTTCACAGCTTTTGCGTGCGTGTTCTTCGCAGCCATATCACTTTGCTAGATTACAAAGCCTACTTTGGAATTTACGATTCATCGGATACCTTGAGCCAGATTAAAAAAGTGATGACGGCCCTGAACATCAACGAAAAAATGTA
>JANNCH010000571.1:0-2659 GCA_031386315.1 Pseudobdellovibrionaceae bacterium | reverse complement strand
GGTGAAGTATATTAAAAGTATTTCTTAATTTATTCCCGGTTCCGACCACCCCATTCATCCAAAATGATGGCTTACTTGACATTTATTACATACTGTTAGACACTATATAATGAATATGGCTCAATTTGAATTCGTAGCATGGCTAGTTCAGTGGTTACTTCAGCAGGATCATTTTATATTTGATTGGGATCAAGGGAATTCAATTAAGAGCTTACAGAAGCACGGGATTGAAGTGGATTCTGCCGAACAGTTTTTTCGGAATAAGGACTTCTTGGTGCCACTCGGAATTCAAGTAGAACCCGCTTCAAATGAACCTCGCTTTGGTGCTCTAGGAATGGATTTATCAGGAAACAGACTTTTTGTGAGTTTTACGATTCGTGAAGGTCGGATTCGAGTCATCTCAATCCGCCCGATGAGTCAAACCGAAAGGAAAAGATATGCCTCGTTACGTGAAGAATGAAAAAGGTTATGAAAAATCAGTGAAAGCTGATTGGAATGCTGTAAATAAAGGGCTTAAGAAAGCTCGTGCTGAGATCGGTGAACCTAAAAAAGTTCCGACCTCTATTGCGCTTGATCCTAGGTTTATCGCTGAACTAAAAAAGGAAGCGCAATCGCGTGGAGTCCCCTATCAGATCCTGATGAGGATGTTTATTATTGAGGGGTTTCAGAGGATGAAGAAGGCGGGATAAAGAAATGAGTTCGTGCCCTCTCCTTTGATTACAAAATTCTTCCGAAATCTGCTTGTCGTTAAAATATCGAACATTGTTAATTTTTGTTTCAATTGTCCTGATACATTCATGCTTACAGATTGAATCATTGCCTCCCGAGCATCTGGTAATTTTCTTATCCGTATAGTAGAGAGTGACTGGCAATTGCCCATGGTGATCGCGAATGCTGGCAATGATTTTATCTTTATGGGAATTGCAGTCTTCATACTCAAATTGCTGACCCGTTTGTAATGGAATACGCTCAGTTGTTTCAGTAACATGATCCATTACTGTTTCCACAATTAAGCGATGGCCTGCGATACGGTCTCCTCCGTCTCTATCAACTGTAGGCAGATCGCACCATTTAACATCTTTTTCAGCTACATAACCCCAATCATAGATTCCACTAGAAATAACTTCTTTGCTGCCCGTCTTCGCCACCGCAAGTTGACACATTAAAATGCATGGCATGATTAAAATGATCTTCATTCGTACCTCCGTTATGAATGTTTTATAGACGCTAAAGTTTCATATTTATAATTCATTATTTTAATGTTATGATGATTTTAAATGAGTTTACTGAGTGACAATTTAAAAGCTTTCATCCAGGTATCTGAGCGGGGCACGGTCCATGAGGCAGCATCTGCTTTAGGGCTAACTCAAACGGGCGTCACCCAACGAATTCGTTCACTCGAAGGCTCTCTCGGTGTTACGCTCTTTCTTCGATCTCGGTCTGGTATGAAAAAAACCACTGAAGGCGAAGAGCTTTATCAATATTGTTTAAATGTTTTGAGAATTGAATCTGAATCGCTATCCTTCTTAAAGGACGAAACTACTCGTAAGCCAGTTCAAATCACTATTTGTGGACCAACAAGCCTCATGCGCTCTCGAATAGTTCCGACACTTAGTAAATTTTTAAAGATTCATCCGAAAACACTACTCAATATCAGCATTGATGACTTCGAGGACCGAATTAAAAAATTGAAAACGGGTGCGGTTGATTTTGCTTTTATTCGAAGTCAGGACGTTCCGAACGAGCTAGAAGGAAAGCCACTTTCACCTGATCGTTTTATCCTGATCGCGCCAAAGAAGTGGGAAAACCGTAGCCTTCAAGACATTATCCAAAGAGAACGAATTATTGATTTTGATCCGTCTGATGATATGACTTTCCAGTATTTAAAGAAATTTAAACTTTTTAATAATGTAAACCATGAGCGTCACTTCGTTAACAATATGGAGTCTTTGGTCGATCTGATTGAGGACGGTCACGGATACGGAGTTTTAGAAGAGCATTTTTTGGAAAGTTTTCTATTTAAGAGGAAAATTTGTATTTTAAATAGTGGCAAAGCACTCGAAAACAAAATGGCACTTTGTTGGTCACCTAGGCCTTATCAATCAAAGCTATTCTTAGAAATGATCGCCTCGATCTACTAGTAACGCAGCCTTTTTCAAAAAACCAACTATTATGACTCCCGTTTCCGAAGTCTATATTTTTTATAATCATCAACTGCCTTCAGTGAGCTATACCAATTCCTCCCTTCTTTTTGGGCCTTGAGTATTCCCTTTCGTGCAAGCAAGTTTAGATGTTTAGCAGAAAATTCTGTTTGTTCTGCTAATTCAGATAGAAGTAAGAGTTCGGTTTGCGACGAACTTTTAGCAACCGCTTTTAAATAGATATTTAGTGTTCTTTCCACGGCTTGAGCAACCATTCGAACTATTGCAAGCAGATCCCCAGCATCGGCATCATCAAGTGCGTTATAATATTTCGCTCGGTCATTCTTTTGAATGATGGCAATGGGATAACCACTCCTCATTAGAAGTAAATTCATGAGGAGTCGCCCTGTTCTTCCATCTCCATCTTCGAAAGGGTGAATTGCTACAAAGCGATGATGAGCAAGGGCCGCAAATTCCACAGGATGGTATTTGCTTTTACTTTCAGTCATCCACTCAAA
>JANNCH010000559.1:0-5519 GCA_031386315.1 Pseudobdellovibrionaceae bacterium | reverse complement strand
GCTCTGCAATGCCAGCCGATATGTTCAATCCCGAAGATGCCGCCGGAAAAAAAGGCAACAAGAATATGTTGTTTGGTTTAGCGCTGTTACTTGCAGCACTGGGTGCCTATCTATTCTTAAAGGCGAAAAAGAAGAAGCGCTAAGGTACCTGCTTCCCTTTCCTTCACCCACCTTGTCATGAACGTCTGCAATAAAAGAACTCAGCTTGTCGCTTATTCCTTTTATTGCTTACAAGCTGTCTTAAATTAATTTTTTTATTTAGAATTTAATATCAAAAAAATATTGCGAACTAGTCCCTGTGCCTAGCCGCTGACTCAGCAGTGCTTTGACATGGCGGGTGAAGGAAAGGGAAGCAGGTACCTTTTAACGACCTACTTTGGTTTCTATTTTATAGTCTTTCAACTGAACGGCGATTTTCGGATCCGCATAGATCAAAACTTTAAAGTTCTTAGCCGAAATATGTTTCTTAATCGCTTCATTCACATCTTTTAAACGTATTTTTTCAATGGTCTTATTATAATCTGTTAAATACGTCTTTGGAATTCCGTAAAAATCCAATGCCAATATATTGAACGCAGTCTTATCAGAAGTCTCGATCGCCCGTGGGAACTGACCAATCAAAAGTGTTTTCGCGGATTCGAGTTCTTTTTCAGTTACTCCATTGATCACAAAATTTTCTACGACTTTCATAACTTCTCTCAACGTTTGAGCAACAGATTCATTTTTTGTGAATGTACTGATATCGAAACTTCCTACATCAGCCTGAGAATTAAAAGAGGACTCAATCGAATATGTCAGCCCCAGATCATCACGTACTTTTTGATTTAGACGACTTGAAAATCCGCCACCTAAAATTTCATTGGCCACGCGCAATTTCAAAAAATCAGGATCATTACGTTTGATACCAACTTGTCCAAGGCGAATTTGCGCTTGCTGTAAGCCCTTCTTAGTTAATAATTGAATTTGCAAATCAGAAACCACAGGTACAGACTCGGGGATCTTAACTATGATAGTTCTTTTTGCCCACTTCTCGAAAGCAGTTTTAACTTGCTCTTCAAAGGTCGCATCAAAATTTCCGACAACGGCAAGGCTTGCATTGTTGGGACGAAAATTCGCAAGATAATGACGAATCACATTTTGTTTTGTAATTTTACGTACAGAATCTGGCGTCCCACTATTGTCAAAAGCATAGGGATGATTTGCAAAAATCAACTCGTCAAATTTATCATCTGCATAACTTGAAGGATCATCGATCTTCTTTTTAAGACTGGCTTGAATACGTGACTTCAAACGACTGATCTCTGCATCTGCGAAGGCCGGATTTTGCACAACATCTGCAAACAACTTCAAAAGTTCATCTTTTGAAGTTGAAAGCGAATCGCTTACAACCATTGAAAAATCGGACCCCGGCGAAATACTCAGCTCACTACCTAATTGCCCAAAACTGTCTGCTAATTGAGTGGCAGATCTTGTTTGAGTGCCTTGTGCTAACATATACGAAGTTAAAAAATTTAACCCCTGAAGATTAACAGGATCTTGTATCACCCCCGAGCGTACAAACATCGAAAGGCTCACGCGTGGCAAAGAAGTATCGTGAATAAAGATAATCTTGAGACCATTATCTAATAAGACTTCTTTAAAGGGTCGCAAAACAAATGAACCAGATGAATAACTTTGATAGTCAGACGCTGCGGCAGGCACTTCGATTTTTTTCAATCCACTAGAACAAGCTACCATCAAAAAAGGAACAGCAAGGGCCTTTAAACAATTTAATTTATTCATAACTACTCCCCGTCTGCTTTCGTCTCTGGTAATTTTATATCAGGGACTTTGGCCTCTGCAGGTTTCGCTTCTGCCGGTTTAGCATCGACTTTTACTAATGCTACTTTCGGCTCTAGTGTGATGATAGATCTTTGCGTTTGGCCAGTGTACTTTTCCATTACTTTTTTAATTTCATTGGCAGTCACTTTTTCGTACTTATCCAAATCCTTGAATAGTGACTCATAGCTGCCCGTCAGTATTTCGTTCACAGCCAACGCACGGGCTTTGCCATCCATAGTTTGTAGGCTATCAACATGTTCTTTCATGATTTGAGTTTTAACTTTTTGCAATTCTAGATCTGTGACTTTTTGATTTCGTAACTTCCAAATTTCATTATACACGATTTCTAGGGCCTCTTGAATTGCCACACCCGGCTTTAAATTTACACCGACTGCAAAGACACCCTCTTCTTGCATGGATAAATTATATGAAAACACCGACGTTGCTAATTGCTTCTGGTAAACCAAACGACGATGTAAACGGCTGGATGATCCGCTTCCCAATAAATTAGACGCTAAATCCAAAGCAAACATTTCATCTTTGCCCTGGGGCGGACTGCGAAAGGCAACAACGAAAGAATTGTTCTGTACATCTTTACGAATAACCGCATTTTTTTGTACGGTCTGCGATGGCTCACGGACAACATCTTTGTTTGGCATTGGGCGAGAAGCCAGTTTCCCGTAGTGCTTTTCAATCATCGATTTAACATCGGCAGTTTTAAAATCCCCGACCAAAACTAAGACAGCATTATTCGGTACGTAATAGGTTTCATAAAAAAAATGCAACTTATCCACATTGTAGTTTTCAATGTCTTTCATATAGCCTATCACCGGCCATCGATAGGGATGAAGTGAAAAGACAGTGGACATCATAAGCTCATTCATCAACCCCATGGGGTTGTTATCCACTCGCCAGCGACGTTCTTCTTTAACAACCTCACGCTCGCTTTTAAGGTCTTCCACACGCAAGTTCAGTGAACTCATACGGTCCACTTCTAAATCCATCATCAAATCAAGTTTTGAACTGGGTAGATTTTCATAAAAACCCGTATAGTCATAGGTCGTGAATGCATTATTTACGATTCCATTTTCGTGCAGAATACGATCGAAATCCTTACCTGTGTATTTTTTTGCACCCTTAAACATCATATGTTCAAGCATATGGGCCGCACCCGTTGTGCCTATGGCCTCATTGCGTGAACCCACACGGTACCAAGTGTGATAACTCACCATTGGCACCGAATGGTCTTCCAGTAGCAGAGCGGTCAACCCGTTCTTGAGCTGAAAGCGAGTCACCGGCAATGAAATTTTAAGAGAGTTATCTTCAGCCTGCGCAACAGAAAGCACAAAGCCACATATTAGAAATGACAAGAGAATTGATTTTATCATAAATCAATTCTCTAGCCGCCCAAGGATCTTTGGCAAGTCTATATCTTAAAACTATTGAACTAAAAAGTTCGAAAAGAACACGTCTTTGACGACTCCACGCTTAAGAATGCCGTTGATTTCGCCAGCAATCTTGTCTTTCAGAAAAAGTTTGCCCTGGATGGACTCTAGATCCGCAAAGTTATTGTCATTCAGCAAACGTAAAATACGGTCACGCGCACGCGCACGACTGTCTGGACTCATCACTTCTTCAAAGCCATCTTTACCTAACATCTCTAAACTGACCTCTAGACGTATGGCTCTTTTAGGCTCGCCGCCTAAATTGACGTTGAACTCATCCATTGTATAAATCAATGGACCAGAAACAGAGTCTTCAGAAACAGAGGCTAGGTCGCGTTCGGCAGTCTCTTCGGTAATGATAGGGTTTTGCCAACCAATAGTGGCTGAATAAACCAAGTAGCCGCCGTAGCCCATAACAGAAAAATTAAGCATCGCAAAAGCAATCTGTAGAATCAAAGCCATGTTCTTGGGTTTCGCCGCGGGCTTCTGATCTTTTTGTTCAGCCATATAAACCTCACTCCAACATATCTATCGGCGAATAGGCACTTGGTCTTAAGATCAAAGTCTGCCTTTCTGTAAAGAAAATTTAACGGAAAATGTTCATCTTTTAGACGACTCGAACGGCTCTCATCACTCGGCATAGCAACGAACTTTCGCCTATTGACAAGGAACCCGTGTCATCCTGCATAATAGATATATGCGTGTAAGATTGGCTCGAATAGGTTTGGGAATTTCTTTGGGATTTGCGGTGCATCTAATTGCACAAGCTGCAGATTCCGAAAAATCCGTATCTCAAAACGAGACAGCTAAAGAGGCCGTAAAAGATGAGACATTCCCGTCTGCTCTTTTGCAAATTTCTGAAACAGATGCATTTTCACGCTATGTCCTTTTGGTAGATAAAGCTGAAAGAAAGCTCAGTGTCTTTGCACGCAATGGTGAAACAATCCAAAAAGTGGATGAATATCCCACTGACATCGGAAAAAAAGACGGTAACAAAACAAAACGTGACGATGCACGCACACCTGAAGGTATTTATTTTTTAGAAAAAAAGCTTCAGCAACCTGAAATCCCCTTCAACCTCTATGGAAATCTAGCTTTCACCACGAATTATCCTAATCTGTTTGATCGTCGCGAAAACAAAACAGGCTCAGGTATTTGGCTACATGCCATTCCAGATACCGTACCACTGACTCGTGGCTCTCGTGGGTGTGTGGTTGTACGCAATGAAGTGATCAAAAAACTGAGTGACTATATCAAGCTCAAAGAGACTCCGATTCTTATTTTTGATCATGTCAGCTACATCAGCAAAGAGGAACACGAAAAACGTCGCAAAGAGATGAGTGGCTTTATCGAGAACTGGCGACAAGCTTGGGAAACCCAAGACATAGAAAAATACATGCAGTTCTATGACTCTAGCTTCTCGGCCCCTGGTTTTGGATTTGATTCATGGAAAAGTCATAAGGCGAATCTCAAAGAAAAGTATGAATTCATCAAAGTAGGTCTTTCTCAGCCTTATATCATCGTTCACAATGATCAGATGATTATTAAAACTTTGCAGCGTTATGAATCCAATCAACACACTGATTACGGTGTGAAAACGATCTATGCCGTTCACACTGAAGGCGGCTACAAAATCATTCGTGAAGAATGGGTACCAGCTAAAGAGCCTACAAAAACTGCCAGCTCACAATTGTAACTTACAGCCAACGTCTCTGTCTAAAGCAAACAATTAATTCAACCTCAGTTTCATGAATCATTGTGGAACAGTCAGCAATTAATTCATTCTGCAAGCCTCACAAGAAGTATACTGAAAAGGTCGACGAACTCATGGGACAAATAGCTGCCTGGAATCATCCAGCTGCTTTCTTATACAACGAAAGATATCGCAGCAAGGTGTGTATTGGCGACGGCGTTGAGGGCCAAATACGGAATGCCTATAAGCCAGCGCAATCGTAAGACTTGAACCCGTCACATTAATGCCGTTCAGTTAAGCCGCTAACGTCTCAGCGAAGCTGTCTACTTTATGCGAAATATATCCATCCTGTGACGGCTGTTTCTGGGCCGTCCTAGCCCAGAAATCCCAATTTTAAACTTTTTTTTGGCTAGGTGGCTTCAAGAATTTACGAAATAATGAATGGCGTTCGCGGCGTTCTGAAAGGTTTTGAAGAACTTTTTGACGTTCATTCCCTATTTTACAATCAGAGGAATTACTCGATACTGCTAAGTATTCTGCAAACAAACACTTTGGTTTTC
>JANNCH010000555.1:0-1713 GCA_031386315.1 Pseudobdellovibrionaceae bacterium | reverse complement strand
TAAAAATTTTGATCGCGAAGCATTGTCTTTAACTTCTATCCCGCTTCGCACGTGGAATAAATTTGTTCTGCTTAATTTTTTAGGCAAAGAGTTGGAATTAGACAGCGATTTGGAGCGACTGGATGTCATGCTTCGCAATCTCGGTACAAACCAACTGCAATTTCGTGAACGTAAAGTTTACGAGATCAATTGTAATTGGAAAGTCTATATTGATAATTATTTGGATGGTGGATACCACGTCGAGCATCTGCACAAAGGCTTAGCGGGCCAGTTGAATATGCAAGACTACAAAACTGAAAATTTTAAAACGTGGACCCTGCAATCCTGCGGAGCTTCAGCGAATCCTCTACAAAGTGATTCGATAGATTTTGCCGAGCGTATTGGTTCTCATGCACTGTACGCATGGTTGTACCCCAACTTTATGATCAATCGCTATGGTCCGATCATGGATACGAACTGGATCGTGCCGGTAGGCCCTCATAAATGCCTTACTATTTTTGATTACTACTTTCTGCCAACCGCAGACGAAAGTTTTGTACAGGCCTCTATCAAGGCCAGTGAGCAGGTGCAAATTGAAGACGTTGCTATTTGTGAGTCAGTTCAAAGGGGCATGGCTTCAAGTGGTTATCAATTCGGTCGCTATGCGCCCACTCTCGAAACAGGCGAGTTTCTTTTTCACTCACTCGTGAAGCGAGATTATTTGTCTAATCTGAAGTCTCACGAGCTGGGCTAATTTTTAACTATGAACATCAGCAAAAAAACCAAGCGACTGACCATTCGATTTTTAACAGCTAAGGATTATGAAGTCTGGGTTGAGGCTTTTACAATTATGCGTCCCTGTCAAAATGAGTGGGATGAAACAAATTGGGATGAAAAATATCTCACACGTTCTGAGTTTAAAAAAATTTTAGAAAGCCAAAAAAACTATCGTGATTTTGACAAGGCCTACACCTTTGGGGTTTTTCGCAATGATGATGGAGCCCTCATAGGTCATTTGGGTTTCAATGATATTTCGCGTGCGGGATTTCAAAATGCCTATCTTGGATACCGTATTTTCAATCCCTACTGGGGCTACGGCTATGCGAAAGAGGCCGTAAAAGCGGCCATGGATTTAGGATTTCTAAAAATTAAATTGCATAGGATCGAAGCAGGGATTCAACCTAAAAATATTGCTTCGATTCGTGTGGCAGAGTCTGCGAAATTAAAAAAAGAAGGCCTAAGTCCGAAAAGATTGTTTTACAAAAACAAATGGATCGACCTTTTGATTTATGCAGCCACCTGCGAAAAATTTAAGGTGAAGTATCGCTTTCCTGTTGATATGCGCACGCGATCAAAGCCTTCAAGGCTTTCTCCATAGTGGCCAGTGGCATGGATGCGACCCCTGGTTTTTCTAAAACTTGTTCAGGCAAAAAAGGAACGTGTATAAAGCCACAACGAGTCTGCGTATTCTGCAATAGGTGAGCCGTCTTAAAGAAAAGATCATTGCAGACATAGGCGCCCGCCGTATAAGAAATCTCGACTGGGATTTCTAGCGCCTGCAAAGCCACAAGCATTTCATCCAATGGTAGCGTCGAAAAAAAAGCGTTTTCAGTATCAGGCAGAATGCTATGTCCCGGTATAGCCGTGATGCCTTCGTTATCAGCATTTTCGGTTTCTCGCCAGTTGATGGCGACTCGCTCTAATGAAATTTTATCGCGTCTGGCCGCTTGGCCT
>JANNCH010000540.1:0-9073 GCA_031386315.1 Pseudobdellovibrionaceae bacterium | reverse complement strand
GGCGACATCAAATAACGATTGAGCATCTCTTCGTAGATAATACTTTTATGATGGCAATAAACCATCAAATGCATATGGTGACGAGAAATCAAAAAATCATCGAAAGCATACAGCGCACGGCGATTTAAGCCCATGTACATTTTGTCATCCACTCGGTGGAAGGTCATGTTTTGCATCAACCAATGGGTATCGATACGCCCGTAGTTTGTGCCGCAAAAATAAGAATCGCGTTCAAGATAGTCCATTCGATCGGCATCGAGTTCACTGCTGACCAACTGACTAAGTACTGGACGAAAGTCCACACCGCTATCCACAAAGAAATCATCTGGACAATGCAAAAACTTATCAATCAGACAGGCAATGTGAATCGGCAGAATGTCGCTGAAGTTTTTGCGAATGGTATCGGCAATATTCGAATCCGTAACATACTTAATCGTATAGTCTTCGTGATTGGCCCGGCGATTTTTATTCATAACCGTCTGAGCTTTGTCCTGATGCTGAGCTTGCACATCATAGATTTTCACATTGAGTTCACTCAATGGGGGCATCACTTGTTCTGTGGTGTGGCTTAAGGGCCCATGACCCACATCATGAAGCAAGGCTGCAAGTCGAGTGATTTGACGAAAGCGAGTTTTCACAGAAGGCTTAGAAAACGGATAGATACGAAAGATAGAATCAAAACATTGTCCTGCCAAATGACAAACACCCACCGAATGCAAATAGCGATTATGGGTAGCGCCGGGAAAGCTAAATTCAGCAAAGCCTAGTTGTTTGATCGCACGCAGGCGCTGGTATTCAGCGGTATCTAAAACCGCCACCTCAGGATCAGAATAATAAATAGAGCCATGCACAGGATCGCGAATTTCCATAGTTCCCTCGGGGGTACGCCGTTACTTTTTGCACTACGCCGTGTCAGCAGCCGGCCTCATAGAGATAGCATCGATTTGAAGCTTAAATCAACACTGCTGTAAGTGTTCTAAGTTCGGATGCGCCGTGTTCCTATATGTAGTCTATTGAGGCCCGGCTTGGTCTAGGTATTGGTAAGAACCTAATTACTATGCCTAGAAAAAGAATCTACCGTACAGAAGAGTATCCGTATCATGTCGTTGCCCGATGTTCGAATAAGGAGTGGTTTCAGCTCCCAATGTCTGATGTTTGGAATATATTTTCGATTTATCTCTATTTTATATGTGTTGCGTATAGGGTTCAAATTCACAGTTTTGTGTTAATGAGCAATCACTTCCATATGTTAATTACGACCCCCGAAGCAAACATTGATCAGGCCATGAATTACCTCTTACGAGAGGTGAGTCGACGTATTGGTGAAAAGACAAATCGTATCAATCAAATTTTTGGAGGCCCATACCACTGGACTCTTATTAAAAATTCTACGCACTATGGACATGCTTATAAATATGTTTATAGAAACCCTATACATGCTGGGCTTTGCAGCAAAGTAGAGGAGTATCGCTATAGCTCATTGCATGGATTGCTTGGATTTAGTCATTTGAATATTCCAGCCATTGATAATCTAAATCTAATTCATGATACAACGAGGGTTCTGAAGTGGTTAAATGAGGAGTATAGTGATGAGGCCAGAGAGTCTATACGCAAGGCGCTTAATCATCGAGAGTTTCAATTTGAGCGAGATCCCGTTAGTGGTTACGAGCACAGGCTCGAAACGCATTTGGTTTAGATTTTTGATGCTCCGTAGTGCAAAAAGTAACGGCGTACCCTTCTAAATCTTAAGAATCAAAATCCTGCTTTTAAGACTGCCTTCATGTTTGCACTAGCCCAAAGTCTATTAAAATCGATCTGGCGCTTTGGTCCGGCGTATTTCGGATGGGCACGGACTTGCAGTAGTCCCAGTCACCATCAATTCAGATGGCCAAATAAAGGACTGACCATGTTTTCAAAACAAGCTTTTATCGCCTCTCTTCAAGAATGCAAAAACGCCAGATTCAACGGAGTTCGTGCAGAACTTCCGACTTCTGAAGTGCCGGCTGAGATTTTAGCTCTTATCAGCGATTCGAAAAGTCAAAAATAGTAAGTAATGGGGAAGGCAAAACCTTCCCCATTTTTTTGGAGTACAAATGGATGCCCAGTTTTTAAAAAATATCGACGTAGAAGGTTCTCGCAAAAGCCAACCCTGGACTCATTGGCAAATAGATCAGTTTTTACCAGTAAACGAATTTAAAAATTTTCAGTCCGAACTTTGCTGTGTGCAATCTAACTTTTTAAAACGTGAAGATGACGAAGCGGACATCAACTTTAAGTTTCTACCTAATCTTGAGCTTGCAAAATTTTTCTTGAATTCAGAGTTTCGATCATTTCTCGAAAATTTGGTTCAGAAAAAATTAACCATCTACAAAAAAAGTCTGGTGCAGTTGCGTCTGATGACTCCGGCCTCTCCAGAGTTTCCAATTCATATAGATTCACAGAATGAAAAATCACTAGTGTGTTTATTTTATCTTTCACCCGATTGGGAACCTGGCAAGGGTGGTGAGCTGTGCCTTTATAATGAAGAACAAGCGAACTCTTTGGCAGCAACTATTGCGCCGACAGAAAACAGAATGGTGGCATTCCTCTCAGAGGACCACCACTGGCACAGTGTAAAAAAAGTTTCAGATTGGAATCGCTACAGCATTGTTACTGAATGGATTATTAACGAGGAGCTTATATGAAATCTCAGGCATGGAAATTTATATCGCGCCCAGTACTTTATAAAATATTGAGTCTGAGCTTACTTCAGCAGGTACTTATTGCGGTAAGTACGCTGGCCCTGGCTAGGGCGGGGCTCTATCTGAAATCGCCCGAGAAACTCATGTTTTGGTGTATTATCAGCCTTGTTCTGCATATAGCAGCACCCGTTTTGCAAATTCTTATCAAGCGTTTTGAATTCGAACTTTCATTTGAAGCCTATAGAAAATTTATTGATAAATTTTTACTACAAAAGGCAGGTACTCCGGCAATGTGGCGACGCAAGGACCTTAAAGATAATTTCACCTCCTCTATTGGTGTGGATGCAGAAGGTTATCTTGCGGCCATTCTGTTTGTGGGGTTGGATCTATTTACTTACATTATTTCACTTATCTTAGGGGTATTGGTTCTAGGTCTCTTCATTGATATGAAATTTATCCCTGCGTTCGTCGTGGCGGGAGTTCTCAGTTATTTATGTTATTCAAAGTTAAGTCCCTGGGTGCGTGAAAAATATGAACAAGAACAAAAGGCTCGTACTCAATTCAACGGATACCTATTAAGTTGTTGGGACAACGTCTTTTTTAAAAATAAATCGATCATCAATATATATAAGGACAATCTGTCAGAGCGCTATGCTCAAGCAAAGAAGGATACGGTAGCAGCAGCCAAAACTTCTGAGATGCTAGTTTTTTGTCTAGGCATTGTTTCTTCGCTTCCTGTGGTCTTGCTGATTTGCTGGATTGGATACGAAAACCTGACTTCAGAGAAAATGCCGATTTTGTTGGCTTTACTTGCAACAGTGTCGCGCCAGTTAAATATGCTCACGACTTTCAGAAATATATTTATGAACATGACGTCGTTCTTAGGCTTCGAATCCAAATTCAGCGTTATTATCAATAGTCTGGATCTTCCGGTCACAGACTATGTTCAGCAAATCCAGTTTTCAAATCTGCGCATTGGAAGTATCCAAAGAGCAGATTTGAAAGAAGTAGAGGCTTACTTTGCAGAGGTCGTGCCCGGACGTTATGAAATTCGTGGGGGGAATGGCTGTGGTAAGTCGACTCTGCTATTGCATCTGAATGATAGTTTAGCGAGTTCGTTTTACTTGCCTTCACACCCAGACCTGGCCATTGGTGCTAATGCCTCAACAATGTCATCAGGACAAAAGCTATTACAACATATTGAGTTCTTAGCCCTGGGAACTGATCGCTATCTGCTATTAGACGAGTGGGATGCGAATTTAGATATAAACAATATGCTTATGATAGAAAAGCGTCTCAATGAATTGGCACAGACGAAAATTATTGTTGAGGTGAGACATCGTGAGCCAGCGTAATTTTTTGTGATAAAAGTGAATTTCGAGGAACTGCGTTAGCGTATAAAAAATTTGCATTCCTCGAATGAAAAATGCTCTAAAAATTATTTTAAATTCTATCAAAACTTACACCGGCAAATGACACTGCGTAGTGCAAAAAGGAACGGCGTACCCTCAGGATCTAGGTCCAGATTTGCAACAAAATGAGACGTATCACTTTAGGAATCTCAAAACGGGCCGATAAGTTCTGTAGCAATAAGAATTTACCCATGTGGCTTCAAGGATAGAGGTCGCAATCTTCAAGGAGGAGGAATTATGGGTCTACGAATAAATACGAACAGTGCTTCGTTAAATGCTCAGAGGGTGCTCTGGGGAACGAAAATCGGGCTTGATAAGAGTATGGAAAAACTCGCTTCAGGATTCCGAATCAACCGTGCGGGTGATGATGCTGCAGGCTTAGCAATCTCTGAGAACTTAAAAGCTCAGGTACGCGGTCTAAAACAAGCGTCACGAAATGCACAAGATGGTATCTCACTCGTGCAAGTCGCAGAGGGAGCAATGAGCGAAGTAAGTAATATCTTAATTCGTCTCAGAGAGCTCGCTGTACAAGCCGCTTCTGATACCGTCGGGCCGACAGAGCGTCAATTCCTGAATGTGGAGTATGACCAGTTGGTATCTGAGGTCGACCGTATCTCTGAAGGTACAGAGTTCAATGGAACTCAACTTTTAGCAGGTGTGGGTTCGGTTCTCGATTTCCAAGTCGGAACAAGAAATAACCCTGAAATTGATCGTATCTCTTTTGATGCTTCGAAAGCAGATGCAAACTCAGCAGCTATCGGTGTGAATTTGACCAGTGTGGCGGATAAAGCCTCTGCGCAAAATGCACTAGCAGCTATCGATACCGCGATTGTGAGTATCTCAGCGATGCGAGCGGATTTTGGTGCCATCCAAAATCGTCTGCAATCGACTGTGAACAACATTCAAACGAGTGTCGAGAATATGTCAGCAGCCAACAGCCGTATCAGAGATGTGGATGTAGCTGAAGAAACATCAGAAATGACTAGACAAAATATCTTGTTGCAAGCCGGTACATCAGTATTAGCACAAGCGAACCAACAAGCGAACGTAGCACTTGGACTCTTGAACAAGTCATTCAGCTAACAACTGAACAGGGCCTGACATAAAACATCAGGCCTTGATAATGACTTTGGTTCACGATCTTGATTGATCAAGATCACCCTCGTAGTACAAGGCCCGTCCGTGAGCTGACCGATTGATCTCTGTTTCCTGCGCGAGACCACCATTCGTGGTGGTCTCATTTATCGAAAGTAAATTTCGATAAGAGTGGAGCGCGCGCAAGCCCACGTAGTATGTTCTTTAACAAACTGAGTTTCTGCTGTGAAAATATTCTTAAAGAATATTTCATTTCGTTGCAGATAGAAAATTGCGCTAAAAAAGCGACAGTTTTTTCTTTCAACTCACTCGTTTTTGCGATTCAAGAATCGCAATTTCCCCTATGAAAAATCAATTTTATTGTTAAAAAAATTTATGTGAAAAAGTTAGAATCTAGACTTCATTTAGTTTAGGTAATAGCCGAAAAAGTAAGCATGGTGTTTTCAGTGTTGATGACATCATAAATAAACACTGGTGCATGATGCACCTTTTAGCCAAGGTTGGCGCATTCAAGGAGGAACGGGACATGCAGGGAGGATAGAATGGGATTAAGAATAGGAACAAACGTTGCGTCGTTAAATGCACAGAAGAATTTGTACATGACTCGTCTGAACACAGACAGATCCATGGCTAGATTAGCTTCGGGGCAAAGAATCAATCAGGCGTCAGATGATGCGGCAGGGTTGGCAATCAGTGAAAACTTGAAAGGCCAAATTCGCGGAATGAGACAAGCCAATAGAAATGCGAACGACGGGATCTCTTTAGTGCAAGTCGCTGAAGGAAGCCTGAACGAAGTTTCAAATATGTTAATTAGATTGAGAGAATTAGGAGTGCAAGCCGCTTCTGACACAGTCGGGGATACAGAACGTAAATTTACCGATGTTGAGTATCAGCAGTTAAAATCTGAGATTCAGCGTGTGACAGAATCGACAGTGTTCAACGGATATGATCTCTTGAACGGAACTGGTGGAATGATCGACATCCAAGTGGGTGTGAACAATGATCCTTTCCGTGACCGTATCAGTTTCAACTCTGCAGCAGCCAATGCTTCATTGGAAGCTCTTGGACTTACCGCTGAAACGGTGGGATCAAAAGAAGGCGCGCAGCTAAGTTTGAATGTGATAGATCAAGCGATGACTTCGGTGAATGCGATCCGAGCCAACTTTGGTGCGCTTCAAAATCGCTTGGTATCGACCTCGAACAACTTGTTAATTTCTGACGAGAACTTGTCAGCCGCTAACTCACGAATCCGAGATGCCGATATCGCTTCAGAAACGTCAGAGATGACGAGAAACAATATTCTGTTGCAAGCGGGTGTTTCTGTCCTAGGGCAGGCGAACCAATCTCAGCAGTTAGCATTGAAACTTCTTGGCTAGCAGCGTTAACGAACGCAACGTGCTAAATTTATAAGCAATATAAACGGCTCCTACGTTGATGACGTAGGGGTCGTTTTACATTTTCATGTCAAATTTGTCATAATGATCACTTTATGGTCTAGGTGCCTTGGAAACGCAAAATGTCATGGGGTAAGCTATTTTCACTCTAAACAAGGTAGGATGCCATGAACGAGCAGAATCAACAAAACACACAGACGCCAGCGGGTGCCTATGTGGAACAACCGACGACTCCAATTCAGACAACACGTAAATCACGTCGTCGCCGTCTTGCCGCTTGGTAAGATGGCCGCTTAGTTAGCACTGTAAAAGCGTATGTATCAACATACGCTTTTTTTTTATTCTTTTACTGGTTGGGCTTTTGGTGTGGGTTCAGTCTTTTGAATCTGAGTTTTTGCTTTGTCGTAAATAACAACTCCGGGCTGAGTAATGACTTCTTTGAGGCGGCCATCTTTTTGTTTCACATACACAACCGTGGGTTCAAAAAGAGCTCTTGTTTTTGCATTAACGATTTCAACGGTCATCTCATCAGAGTCGTTGTCCCCTTCGCGCTCTTCATTCTCGGTATTAGGCTGAGCCTTGCAAAAAGCAAAACGACTGATAGTCTCTTGGGTCTTTTTACTATTGCGAATGGACTCTTGGCTGCGCTTTGTGTTGCCACTATCAGTGCGTAAAGGACCCCAATAAGTCGCCTCATAAATATTCTTAGTTTTATTTCTAACTTCACTACTGGTGAGTTTGTTACGAATCTTGATTTCTTTTGCTAACAATGGAATGGCGCAAGCAATGGCGTTCACTCCTTTGTCGAGATCGACTTGTCCACAGCTGCTGTAATTCAGTTGAAACATTCCGCGGTCGGCATGCCATGAAGGGTTTTTATTTTCTTTGTCTGCCTTTTTAATTGTGACTGGTGGAGCTTGGCGGCAACTTGATTCCGTATGTCCTAGAGAGCGAAACATCCATACCCAGAAAAGTCGTTTCTGGCTCAGGGTCATATTTTTGAAATTAGGACAGATTTTTCGACCTTCAAAGCCAATAAAGTCCTTGGGAACAAAATTGAAATAGACGTCCGGTATTTTTTCTACGGATTTGATAACTTGTTTTCCAAATGAACCAATTTCTCCGTAACTATTAAAGAACGGATTGCAATTTGGCTTTGTATAAACAACGGTCACAGTGGCGGCTTTTTTTGTATCTTCGGGATCAATGTAACCAGGAATAGCCTGCTTTGCTCGTTCTTGGGCGCGGTCATTTGATTTCGACGAAAATGATTGCGCCCAACTGGCTTGGGCGAACAGAAGACTGCAAAGGACCCATTTGCTAGACATTCGTTACTCCGTGATCGATTCAGATATTGATTGCCACAAAACAGGGTTCAAAAGTTCAGATCCGATCAAAAGAACAGGCTCATGTTCTTTTGATTTTCCTTTTTTGGCCGCTGTGGGCAAATGTCCTGTACCACCATGGGTGTCGAACCATTCGCGGCGCAGAGCTAAAGAATTTGAAACCACAATGTGCTCATAAACTTCGTAATCTTTTTTGTGCAAGCGACCGAATTCAAATGAACTAAAGACAGCAAATTTTTTCGAGGTCTGAATTTTTTCTAGCTGTTGAAAGCCGAGTTCTTCAAAGTGCTTGAATTTTTGTCTGCCTGGGCTTTTAGAAGTTAAAATCAAATCTAAATTTCCCGAAAGAAAATTGGCTTCGAGTTCACTCAAATCAAAAATATCTAAAGTGATTTTTTTCACGCCAACTTTTGTAAAGCAATTTTTTGTGATTTTCATGGCAAATTCTGACATGCCTTCGAGGGTTCCTATGTGCAGTTCGGCCACAATCTGATTGCTGCTAATGCCTGCCATTTCAGTATCTAAGCGACGAGAGGATTTTTCAAAAATATCGGCTAACTGAAGTGCGATGGCTGTCCATCCAGATTTTCTTTTAGCGGTACGATCAAGCAGGACAATTTTCAGCTCGTCCTCAATACGTGCAATAATGCGTGACAGCTGTGGCTGACTCAAACCCACATGCAATGCTGCAGCCGAGAGATTCTTAAAATGCACGGCCTTAGCAAGCACACTGAGTTCATAGTAAATTTGTTGCATAAGGTCTCCTTAAAGAACTCTTCAAGATTTTTTGATGTAATTAATGAAGGCGAATATTCCAAGGAAGGCCGCGAATATATAACCAAAGAAGCTCATCGCAGGCATGCCAAATGCAAAATCGCTGTGATCGTTGACATAGATGAGTGATGCGCTCAGTACAATTGTACTAATGATGATTCCTAAAAAAAGTAAATTGAATGAAATGGCCACGGTCTTGCGTAAATTGTCGATCTCTTGCACCTTAAGGCGAAAGGCTTGATCGGGGCTGTTAATTTTGCGCAAAAGAAAATTCAGCTGGCGGGGAAGGGCATGAAGAAAGTTTTTTGATTCACGAGTAACTTGTGTCAGCTCTGTTAGTAATTTTGTCGGCTCGAATTGATGTTTGGCCA
>JANNCH010000514.1:0-1744 GCA_031386315.1 Pseudobdellovibrionaceae bacterium | reverse complement strand
ACTTTTTTCGGGGCCCTTGGGCTTGGTTCCATGTAGTGGCGTAGCAAACCCAGGGGTGGTTTTGTTTTGGTGCAAAGGGCTCGGTATATTTTGTCGATACCGCGTTCTTGCAGCAAATTATTGAAGGCACTTTGAAATTCTTTGGTTTTTGCGACCACGAGAATTCCACTGGTAGGAACATCTAAACGGTGGGTCAGAAAAAAATCTTTTTGAAAATTTTCTACTAAATAACAAAGAACATTTTCACGAATATTGTCCACAGATGGATGGCAAGGCAAAGCATAAGGTTTGTTGACCACAACAAAATTTTCGTTTTCAAAAATGATTCGTTCTTGCCAGTTGTGATCATTTATCGGAAAACGCCGAGGTTTTGTGTGCACTCGCACATAGGTGTTTTGTGGCCACACTAGATTTTCTTTTTGACGTGCACCGCTAACATAGATCGCACCTAACTGTAGCAAATGAGAGACTTCTTCATGAGGCACAACTAGACACTCTGCTAGTATATCAAGCAAAGTTCCAGAATGGGGAGTCATGAGGTGCTTAACCCCGTATTCGTAGCCTCGTTGCTCAAGACTTAAGCTTGGTTCTGACATTGAAATAGCAATAGCACACTGTGACGATTGTATTCAAGAACCCAAAAGTGCAGGATATTACTAACAATGAGTATTGCACACGAACCCATATTTCAATGGATGGCACAATTCGCCTACGAACCAGGCATGGTTTACACCGGCCTGATTGGAATGATGCTTTTATCAGCTGTAGGTTTGCCATTACCCGAAGAGGTGACCTTGGTAAGTGTGGGTATCTTAGTGTTTATGGGGGGTAATCCCCATCTGTTCCCACCCCCTTTTGATGGGGCGCCCGTTGTTAATGTTCACACGGCTGCCATCGTTGCGTTCTTAGCTGTGTTTTTAAGTGATTTTTTAATTTATATGCTCGGGCGATTTTTTGGTCGAAAGATCTTGGCAAGGCCCACGGTTCAGAGGCTCATATCCGAAAGCATGATGCAAAAGGTAGAGGACTGGACACGCAAATACGGTTCCTATGCTTGTGGTATTTTTCGTTTCACGCCGGGGATTCGTTTTCCGGGTCACTTGGCCTGCGGGATTATGAAATTTCCGATTTGGAAATTTATGTTGATCGATGGCGTTGCTGCGATGATCAGTGTGCCGACACAAATTTATCTATTGGCTCACTATGGTGAAGACATTCTAACAAAACTGCGCCAATTCAAATTGATTGTTCTGGCGGTTTTCGTCGTGATTGGGATTTATTTCTTAATCAAAAAAATCCGCGCTCGCATGCTTGCGAAGCGCAATCAAGCGGCTTGATGTTTGTAAATATGTTTCTCAGTGACCTCGCAGCAAACGCTGAGAGTGACTGCTTTTTTGTGGGCCTTTGGCTCGACTTCCATCCAAAAAATATTTTCATAGCCATTTTGTATTCCGAAAAGCTCTTCACGTATTTTGAACAGCAAGCCTGCTTCAGAGCCCAATAGCCAATCCATTTGTACTAAATAAAGTGCCTCTTCAAGCTCTGCGGAATTCATTGAAGTTAAAAATGAATGCGGCAAGCTTTCAATTAGCTGACATGCATTGTGTGAGTATTTTTTGAAGGCTTTGTGTAGCGGGTGAGCGTCCACTGGCTTGCTTTGCTTAAAAGTCCAATAAAGAAGCGCATCATTCACAACATACTCAGATTTTGGTAAATAATCAGTGATGGCATCGACCTTGACCGC
>JANNCH010000501.1:0-5135 GCA_031386315.1 Pseudobdellovibrionaceae bacterium | reverse complement strand
AGGTACCTGCTTCCCTTTCCTTCACCCGCCGCAGCACCTGTGGTTAGGGAAGGTGAAGTGTTTTTTAGAATAAAACCCAGTCACAAGCTGGGTTTTTGGTAAAAGTTAACACAGTGCTGCTACCAAAAAGTAGCAGGTTCTTTTTGGCTTTTTGGTTAGTTGCCTTCGTCTTTGAGGTCTTTTTTGTCGACCTCTTTTATTTTTACAGATTTATTTAAGAACTCGATCACTTTTTCTTCGGTGATCATATAAGTCAGGCGACTTTGTTGTTCAGGTTTGCCATAGAAATCTTTGATGCGCGCAATTTCGATGCCCGTTTGACCAGCGTATTCAGAGTATTTAACATCAAGGTCTGTCTCGTTGCAGAAAAGATCGTGCTTTTTGGCGATCGCATCTACCAAGAAGCTTGATTGAATCATTTCGGCTGCCGTGTTGTCGAAATCAGAATTCCATTTTTGCACATAAGATTCGAAATCATCTGGTGGCATACCCTGTTCGCCCATGCGTTTTTTGAAGTCTTCAACCAATGAAGCCTTCTGCTCTTTTTTCAATGAATCCGGTACATCCACTGGATTTGCTTTTACCAAAGCTTTGAGCATACGATTTTTAAAACCGTCTTCGATACGTTTTTTATCAGTGCCCTCAAGGTCTTCACGGATAGAAACCTTCAAAGCCTCAAGGTCTTTTGGTCCACCAAGAGTCAATAAGAATTCTTCAGTTAGTTCAGGCAAAACTTTGCTTTTCAGTGAATTCAAAGTCACTTTGAATTCAACGTCTTTACCCGCAAGTTCTTTAGAATGATATGGATCTGGGAATTTCAAATTCAAAGTTTTTTTGTCGCCCACTTTCATGCCGACTACTTGTTCTTCAAAACCTTCGATGAATTGTTTTGCACCTAGCTCGAGGTGATGACTAGTGCCTGCACCGTTCTCTAGAGGTTTGCCATCAACAAAACCTTCGAAATCAATAACAGCTACGTCGCCATTTTTAGAAGCGCGAAGTTCTAGCACGTCTTCAAAAGTAGCACGTGAAGCGCGGATGTTTTCAAGAACTTGAGTGATCTTGGCTTCGTCGAATGAATATTTTTCTTTTTCAACTTCGAGGCCTTCGTATTTTTTCAAATTGATTTCAGGGCGTACATCAAAGTTAGCCGAGAATAAAAAATCTTTGTCGTCCGTTGGGTCTTCGAATTCAAATTCAGGATAGCTAATTGGCTCTAACTTGTGTTCAACCAATGCTTTTGAATAATGTTGCTGAATCAAATCTTGAACAACGTCTTGCTTAACGCGATCGCTGTACATGGTTTTGATCGTTGCCAAAGGTGCTTTGCCTTTACGAAAGCCTTTGATGTTCACTTCTCTTTGAAGTCCTTGAAAAATTTTCTGGAAAGAAGTTTGAACCGCCGCCGCAGGGACTTCGATGTTCAATTTTCTAGAAAGGTTCGATACCTTTTCAACGTTCGATTTCATTTGTATTTCTCCTAATTTAAACGAACCTCTGGTTGTAGGGGATGCCCACTGTAAAGGCAAGTAATTTACACGTCGCGCAATGCTTAGAGTGCCACTCTCATTCACACTCTTAAATGCCAAAGGGAGCTTAAACTTGAGCAAACAAGAGATTCATTTCATTACGGGCAAAGGCGGGGTTGGTAAATCCGTCGTCGCTGCCGGTTTGGCCCTGAAAAAGAGCCGTGAAGGAAAGAAAACCCTACTTGTTGAGATCGGTGATCAGAGCTTCTTTCAAGATTATTTTGACCTACCACCCGTTGGCTTTAAGCCCACTCAGTTGCGTCCCAACTTAGATATTGCCCTCTGGTCAGGCCAGGACGGCCTTCGAGAATATGCACTGCATTTGATCAAAGTTGAAAGCCTCTACAAAATCTTTTTCGAAAATGCAGTCATGCGGGCCTTTATCAATGTTGCACCCGCCTTGCCTGAGCTTGCGATCATGGGAAAGGTGACTAGTGCAGCCCGTAAGCACGGACCCCCTTTGCCCTATGACTGTTTAATAATCGATTCATTTGCCACCGGCCATTTTATGGCTCTGATGCGAGCGCCTATCAGTATGTCTAAAGTAGTGCAGTTCGGCCCAATGGGCGAGCAAAGCCGAAGCATTGATCAACACTTACGTGATGCAAATCTTTGCCACTATCACATCGTTACTTTGCCAGAGGAACTTCCGCTTAAAGAAGCTGCTGAACTGTCGGCCGATCTAAAAAAAGAATTTGGAATCGACGCTTCTCTGATTTTAAACAAAGTGCTGGATACAAAACTTACGGTTGATGGTTTATCTAAACTGAAATCAACTTCGAAGGCATTAAATTCATTCTCTGATTATTTGCAATTCCATATTGGCCATCAAAACGAAATGAAAGAGCGAGCTAAAAAAATGGCCGCCGAATCAAGCACATTGCCTTTGATTTTAGACTCGAATCCCTGGACCCTCGTTGAAAAAATCGCGGAGGTTCTGCCGTGACAGAGATTCTTATTTGCGTTGGCAGCGGCGGTGTTGGCAAAACCACAGTAGCGGCTTCTTTAGGAGTGCTTGCTGCAATGGAAGGCAAAAAAGTTTTAGTGCTAACCATTGATCCGGCTAAGCGCTTGGCAACAACGCTTGGAATTGAAAACACAACAGATGTCACAAGAGTTCCGGGGCAAAACTTTAAAGGTGAGCTGTTTGCATCAGTCATTGATCATAAAAAAACATTTGATGAATTTATTTTACGAGCAGCAAAAAAAACCGCTTTAGCAGAAAAAATTTTAAAAAATAGTCTGTATCAACAGTTGTCGACAAACTTGAGTGGCTCGCAAGAATTCAGCTCTTTAGAAAAGCTCTATTCCTGTCACGAGTCCGGTATTTATGATTTGATTGTGCTTGATACGCCGCCGACAAAACATGCCATGGATTTTTTAAATGCCCCTCAAAAATTAACCACTTTGTTTAATGACAATGTCGCAAAGTGGTTTCGAGACCCACAGGGCAAAAAAAGTGGGCTGTTTAGCTCGTTATTACAGACGGGCACGAGGCAAGTTTTAAAAATTTTAGAATCCTTGACTGGATCTGGTTTTATTCACGAGCTATCAGAATTTTTTGTGAATATTGAGCAGTGGCAAGAACAGCTTCAAGCTCGCACAGCAGCTGTGCAGCGCATGCTTATTTCAAAACATACGAATTTCTGTCTTGTGACGAGTTTCGATAGCGCCAAACTCAAAGAGGCCGAATACTTTGCTCGCGAAATTCGCAAAGGCGGATACAACTTACAAACTCTGGTTTTGAATCGTTCGTTTCCAACTTGGTTAGACATTGATAATGAAGTTCAAGAAACCCCTGAAAATGCAGAGCTTGTAAAATTATATAAAAATTTAAAATCCTACTATCAGCATCGCGAAGAACTTTATGTGAATTTTGAAAAACGCTGGGCTCAGCAGGCGCGCATTTTTAGAATACCAGATATGGTGAAAGATATTTCGGATTTAGCGGCTTTGAAAGAGATGACTCATCTACTTTCGCAAGGGGAAAAAAGATGAAGTATGTGAATGGTCTATTACTTGCTGTATTTTTTCTTCAAGCTTGCGTGTCAAGTGCGCCCGTTGTCGTCGAGGCCAATACGCAAGAGGCCGACCAAGCACTGGCCAATGTAGATTATGAACAATCGCTTAAGTTGTATAAAAATTTTCAAAGCAAGTATAGATCTTCAAAATTTTATATGGCAGCCCGTTTGGGTGAAGGACAAAGTTTAGAAGGACTCGAAAACTGGAGTGAGGCCCTCGAGATCTACCGTTTTGTTTATGATTCAACTGTTCAACGCCAGCCACAGATCGCGACCCAAGCATTGTATCGTATGTCTTTTTGCTATGAAGCCCTCGGTGACGAAGTGAAAGCTGTTGCAACGTTACGAGATAGTTTAGCTCAAAAAAAATATTTGAGTGACGAAATCACAATGGCTGAAGCTCCGGCACGTTTAGCAATGCTGTACAGCAAGACAGATAATTATAGCGAGGCCTCTCGCTATATCGATATTGCACAGAAGGGTCTGAATACTTTACAGGGACGTCGTGATATTTCGCCAGCTGTACTTGCAAAGGCTTGCTATCAGATGGGCTCTATTTCGCATAATCAAATTTCATCTGAAAACTTCACACAGGCTGTGGCTGGTCAGAAGTCCGTTCAACGCTATCTGCTGATGGCCATTCACATGGGTGTCGAGCCCTGGTCTGCTCAGTCTGAAGAGCGCCTTAAAAAGAACTACCGCGATCTTTGGAATACGTTGATAGAGCTTCCGGGGATCGAAAGCGTGGATGTAGAGGCGTTGACACGTCGTCGCTTAGAGGTTCAGGCCAAGTTTGCAAGCGACTACTTAGATCTGATCGACAATGCCGAGCTTTATATGCCATTACAGGACAAAAAGATGAACAATCTTGAAAAAGATTTCTTTGCCTACCTTGCCGAAATGAAGAAGCGTACACAGAATCTATTGTATCAACATCAAGGCAAAATGGGACTGACATCTGAATCAGAAAAGCGGAATGGTATGAAGCGCCCCGGTAAGATCAAGAATGTTACGCCGGCCCCTGAAAACAAAACGGCAGAAGACCCAAATTTATAAAAGAAGGTTTGTATGGCCAAGCTGATCCTGCATAAACAGACAATTCAAAATATGGAAAAAATTTGCGATTGGTTTTCTGCCAAAGTCGATGCGCTCTCGTATCCGATTTATTCTAGTTATGACATCCGTGATTCTGGATACAAAATCACTAATGTCGATGCGAATATTTACCCTGCAGGCTTTAATAATATTTGTCCGACAGATAAAGAAACCGCTGCCGGTATCATGACAAATTATATTGCTAAACACTACGGCACTGTAAGAAACATTTTGCTCGTCACAGAAGAGCATACAAAAAATCCATATTATTGGGAAAATGTTTTCACTATTCGTTCATTGATCGAAAGCGGGGGCATAGTCGTAAAAATCGCTATTCCACGAGAATTGCCTGAACCATTGCAAATTCTCAGCTCGACAGGCCGCGAAATGACTTTGTATTCGGCTAGTCAAAATAGCGAGCTGATGAAAACCTTCAAGCCAGATTTGGTTATTAGCAACAATGATTTTTCGGAAGCCTATGAGGAGTGGG
>JANNCH010000491.1:0-3640 GCA_031386315.1 Pseudobdellovibrionaceae bacterium | reverse complement strand
CAAAATAGTGGTGGCACGCTATGTCTACAAATTCATTTGATTCATTTTAATTTTGAAAATCAGAAAGACAGAAAGAAAAGAAAAACATCTCCAAAAACCCGGGCACAATGTTTCGCGGAATGTGACGCGAAAATGCAAAGTCGCCCTGCAAATAAAATTGATTTTTATTGAAATTTATAAAATTTTTTGTATCAGAGTCGAACAGCAGGGGATCGTTCTCTATCGGAATGACTAAACTGCTTTGACCAAGCAACCCATATAAGGTGCTGTAGGGGTAATTTTCGGCTTTTTTGCAGAGCCCTGCTTCGATAGGGTTTCGGTATACATATTTATAGCAGTGCATATAGTAGTGATTGTTGGAAATCAGACAGCGAAAGTAACGGTTTGCAAAATTTTGATTTATGCGTGGAGAGTGGCTATTGATGTAACGACTGACTTCTCGTTGCAAATAGAGCATGCCTTCGCTCAAGTTTCCTTCCGGGGTGGATACAATCATGTGAAAATGATTGTCCATAAGTACAAAACTATAAATTTTAAATTTGAATGCGTGTCCCAGGAAGTGCAGATAGTTGCTGTAGATTTGCCATAGCTGCTCTTTGCTCAGTGGAAAAAATGTCCGGTTATGTGAACGAACTGTTACATGATACGGAACTGTCGTGCTAACTATGTGTTTTGATCTTGTCATAAATTTTAGAGTATCAAAGTTCGTGCCGATAACGCATTGCTGCTACCAAAAAGTAGCAGGTTCCTTTTTGCTTTTTGTGGAAAGGCAGGTTAGCTTTTTTGGCACCTAATGGACGCTGAGAGCTTTGAAAATACAAGAAAATGAACGCATCATTTCAGAGTACGCGAGATTTTTATTGATGAAGCCTGAGTACTCGAAGCTTTTACATTCTGGTAAATCCAGCTCATCTTCGTTGCGGCTTGTGTAAATCACGACGGGCATTTTTTTATTATTTTTAGAGATTTTTCGCTCGGTGATAAGTTTGTCCATCATCATGAGCATTTCGCGTCCGCCCATTTGTGGCATCTGCCAATCCAATATCACCAGATCAAAATTTTCGTTTACGAGTAGGGGGATTGAATCTTGTCCGTCAAATGCCATAGTCGTGTTGCAGTTGTAATGATCTAACAGGCGTGACATGAGTTGCACAGAATCGAGGCTGTCATCAACCACCAAAACTTTATAACTTGGGATGCGATCTGTTTCTAATCGAGTCATAGCAAACCTCCTGTTTACCATTTGCACTTAAACAGTTTAACACCTTTGCAAGCATATGAGAGTTAAAAAGTAGAAAATATCGCAAGTTGCGGCAGCCAGCCCTTAAGCCAGCTCTTTGCGTGTACTTTCTGAGATAACAGTTTCACGAACCACAACCACTTTGATTTGGCCAGGATAGCTGCATTCTTCTTCGATTCGATGGGCTATTTTTTTAGCGAGTTCTAAAGCCTGCGTGTCATCGACACGTTTGCCATTCACAAGTACGCGGCATTCGCGTCCGCCACTCAATACAAAACAGTCTGTGACTCCGTCAAAGCTGCGCGCGATGTCTTGTAGCTCAGAGACCTTTTGATTGTAGGACTCGATTGTTGAGCGACGAGCGCCTGGACGGGCGCCTGAAACGGCATCAGCTGCAATCACAAGAAATGCATGATCCGAGTTTGGCTGCTCATCAAAGTGATGGGCCTTAACTGCATGGACAACATCTGCGGCTTCACCGCGTTCAAGAATAAACTGTGCGCCAATCACCGCGTGACCTCCGTCCTGGACGTGATCCATAGATTTGCCAATGTCATGTAGCATACCCACGCGACGGGCTTTCTTGATGTCAATTTGTAGTTCGGCAGCCATTAGGCCAGCCAGCCAGCCAACCTCACCACAGTGAAAATACTGATTTTGTGTGAATGAATAGCGATATCGTAGTGAACCCATCATCTGGCGAACTTCAGGGTTTAATCCTTCAAGTTTGAGCTCTTTAGCTAATGAATCACCATCGTGTTTGATGTTTTTAAAAAGCTCTTTTTTCTGATTCTCTGCAATTTTGCGAATAAAATCAGGAGTGATGCTTTTCTTTTCTTTGAAAATTCGCTCAAGAGTGCGGCGTGTGAGCTCGCGACGAACTGGGTCGAAGCCGGCGACGCCCACCATTTCCATCGTATCTTCAACGATGATATCACAACCGCAGGAATCTTGAACGGCCTTGATATTTTCGCCCTTAGCGTCGCAAAAAAGTCTGCGTGTATTGTTGTCTGGAAAATTCACAGCACCGATGCCGCGCTCAGGGCAATAGGGCCGAGCGAAGCGATCGATCACTAAAGCAAGAATACGTTTGGCGCGGGTTTCGGCGCTTTCTTTGATTTCTTCTTCGCTTTCTTGAACAAATCTTTGGGCGCGCTTAACGCTGTCCTCTTCCATTTGTTGAATAAGTTGATTTTTGAAATCTTCTTTTGAAGTTTGTAATTTACTTGTTAATTTCTCGATGAACGTTTGTTGTACTTCATTTTTGCGAGTTGTGACTTTGCCGACTTCAGATTCTTGGGTCTTGGCTTGTAGTTCTTGATCGCGAACGTCGACTTCTTTTTCTTGCAGTTTTTTCTTTTCTTCAACGATGAGTGCGTCTGTTTTTGCCTTTTTTTCGTCGACTAACTCTTGTAGCTCTTCGATACGGGCTTCAGACTTCAGCATATCAGGTTCAACTTTGGTCCAAAGCTCCATTTCAATTTCTTGAGTGCGTTCTTTTTCTTCCAAAAGTTTTATTTCGAGTGCTTCTTTGACGTCAGATAATATTTCGTTCGCTTCTTCGCGCGCGCGTTTGATCGTCTGACTATTTTGTAAACGTCGCAATCCAAAACCGAGAAGGCCGCCGAATATAAGGCTTATGATGGACGCACCAATAATTTCTACCATGGGAACTCCTAAAGAATTATTGTAGCTCTGATAGTCATAAGACGCAAATTAGTCCTTGATGACGCAAAGGCTTCAGGGTATTTCTAAGTGCATGAAAGCAATCATTAAATATCTCAAAGGTCTTGTCGGCGTTATTCTTATTGTTGTGGTTTTATGGGCAGTGGCTGCGAACTACAGCGTCATCTTCACAAAAGATGTCCAAGGTGAAATCACAGGTGTCGAGCGTATCGAAATTCCTGTGGCTTTGATGCAAGGTGGAAATGGTGATATCAACAGCAAAGTTTTCTCATTTGCTGTGGGTATTAAAGACGCAAAGACTGGTGAAATCTACACGGCCTCTAGTGAAGATCGTCAGTGGGCTGTTGCACAAAAAGGTCAATGTGCAGATGCTAAATTTCTTCCATACCCGCCGTGGGATCTGACTAAAAAAGGTACTTTTTTTGGCGCTCGCTTGGTTAAACTCTACGAATGCCCTAAGTAATGTCCGAATTGATTTTGCTCTTTAGCTCGATGGCCGCGGGATTTTTAGGATCTCTGCTGGGGTTGGGCGGGGGCATTATCATAGTGCCAACTCTCACATTGCTTTTTCATGTCAATATTCGCTATGCAATTGCAGCAAGCTTGATTTCAACTATTGCCACCTCTTCTGGTGCTGCTTCCAGCTTTTTAAAAGATCAGCTCACAAATTTACGATTGGCCGTTTTTTTAGAAATCGGCACAGTGGGCGGAGCC
>JANNCH010000477.1:0-5369 GCA_031386315.1 Pseudobdellovibrionaceae bacterium | reverse complement strand
GTCCAAAGAATAATTTTTAATCTTTGTTTCAACGTTATATAACTTTTGAATCAGCTTGAGCATATGCAAAGCTATCTTTGAACCGACGCCAGATACTTTTTGAACGTCCTTAAATTTTCTGCGCACATGAGCCCAGCAGCTCATGCGTTTAACATATTCAGATATGCAAAATCGATTGTAACCAGCGTAACCATCTACTTGTAGGACACCTTTAAAATCCAATAAAATTTCTTTTGCCACGTCACCTGCTCTCGATGGCGCATAATGAAATAATATTATGGGATTATTGTAACTTCTAGCTCGAACCCACTTGTAAGATTTCGACTCTGCTTTACGATCTTTTTCTTTTAAAACTTGAACCGTCGTTTCATCGGTGTGGACGTAATCACTAGCTAATAGCTCATCTTGTGAAATATTATAGAGCGGACGAAGACCCGCCGCCAATCTAATCATCCACCGAGCCATCGTTTCACGGGATATTTCGAGGCCGTATCTTTCAAAAATATTTTCTAATCTATAAAATGGCAAAGCATCTTGATATTTTGAAACCGCGATAAACGCTAATAACCCTGGTGTAGCAATGCTTTTTGGAATTAAACACGCAGGCACTGGGGCTGTGCGAACCCCTTCGGCGCAACACGGACAGCCGTATTTAATACGTACTGTACGGATCACTTTTGCTTGCATGGGAATAACATCTAATTTTTCAGAGGCGTCTTCGCCGATTCTCTTTAGCGGTGTGCCGTCGTGTGGACAGACCTTATCTTCATCAGCTAAATCAATGATGATTTCTTCACGCGGCAGCTCTTTGGGTAAAGGCTTACGTTTGCCACGCGCTCTTTTGTGTCCTGAAACGGTGACTTGATCATCATCGCTATCAATATCTAATTCTAGATTTTCGGGGTTTTGTATATTTAAAAAATTCGACTTCATCAAAAAGAAAGTATTGCTCTTCAAGAGGTGGTAGCTTTTCGCTTTTAGCGCCGAACTTACTTTGTTTTAATAATTTAATGGCTTCTTTAAGAAGAATATTGTCGTGGGCTAATTTCTGAATCTTTGTTTTTTGCTCTGCTAATAGGTCTTCTTTATTTGAAAGATCTTCTTTTGTTTTTTTGTATTCTAAAAGAAGATCTTTCATCGTCATAAAGGTGACTTAATCAAATTATTCTAGCTTTGTCTTCAGCAAACTTGTTCATAACAAAGCGTTTCATGGGGTTTCATTTTCCAAATGTCGTAACCTACCAGTAGCATCCTTAACTGCGAATCGGTAATGATCAGAGTTTTTAAATCTTTAGACTTTGGTAAGTTGAATTTATTTTTTTCTAATCGCTTGTACCACAAAGCAAACCCGCTTTGATCCCAGTATAGTATTTTTACCTTACGGCGATTACGACTGAAGAACAGAAACAATGTTTTTGAAAAGGGATTTTCATTAAGCTCGTCTTGAACAAGGCTAGATAGCCCATCAATGCTTTTTCTGAAATCAACGTGACCATTATAAACTAAAATATCGTCGATGTGTTCCGGCTTGATCACAGCGAAGCCCCTTGGATAGCTTGTAAAACTTCTTTTAGCTGCGAAATTGAAAAATCCAGGACTGCACCCTGTGGAAAAGTCAGTTTTAATGACGTCGCCTGTGGATAACTTGTCTGCTTTGTGACACGCGTGAAATTGTTTTTTAATTTAGGCTTTCTAGCTAAATCACGCTTATGGTTTTTGAGGCGGCTGTACGAGAAATTGTTTTCTTTGCAGAACTGAATTTGCGTCAGTCCGCTTTGCTTCCAAGCTTGAATGGCTTCGTTTAAACTTCTGTATGTATTTGGGCTAGTCATGATGGCATCCTTTTTCGGTTAAAGTTGCAATCATTGTAGCGTGCATAAATTTTTAAAATAGATGGGTTTATAAGGCTTACATAGCAATTACCTTAAACGCACCTATAGAAATCAGCTTTCGCTACTTTCTTGGGCTGTTGATGTCTATTTCATGCAAATCGATTTTGATAAGGCCCAAGAAGCTGGTGATATACCAATGGATGAAATGTTCTCTCCGGCTTGGATTATAACCAACTCACTTGGTGCACCTGCCGATAAGAATAAACTTTGGCCGTATCAAATCGGCTTAACACATCGAAATGAACTCCACTTAATGGCAAAAATGAAAAAAGTTATAGATCCAATTCCTTCAGGGGCTACCGGGCGCAGCCCGGACGGCGTTGTGAGGGGTGTTAATTTTATGCAGATTAAGCCCGACATGTTTGTTTTCTGCACTACAGCGATTCAGTCTCAGCTATTCCCAATAGATTGGACCGAGCTCTTAGAGGAGCTTCTCATCATTGAAACTCATACAGCTATATGCCAGTACTTCGAAACCGAAGTGGGACTAATTTCATATGAAGAACTTAAGTTGCGTTGTGAAAAGTTCGAGCAATCTTACCAGGTTGGTCATGCCTGGAGTTGTGGATATGATCTTCTTAATCCGCTAAGACGATAGATTTATTTTTTCGAGCTCATTGCTTCCTTAGAACTGGAGCAGTAGCAAGCTTATGAAGTTCCTCTGGAACTTCATGTGGGTTTAAGTAAGGTTTATACCTGACTTATTTGATCTTTCTCCTTTGAGCTTGCGGCTTACTATTTATCTATCTTAAATTACGATCTTTAGTCGAGTTTAAGAATATGTAAGAGCCATCACGGCTTTACGGCATATGACATAGCAATTTATATAATCGTCTATATAATCTTTTTTTATATAGCAAACTATATATTGTCACAATTATATAGTATATTGTATAATAACATCAATATATAGTTTGATATATATTTCGTCTTTATATACAATACTATATAAAGAATGTTTATATAGGGTATTATATAAAGAGGCATTTATGAAGAATAAAGAGAAGTCAAAACCAGCTAAGGCGTTCATAGCACCAACAACAATCAGATCCACTGAGCAACTTGCAATTACGATAAGACGTGTCCGAAAGCTTCTTAACATGTCACAAGGAGAGCTGGCATTGAAAGCGGGTATTACCCAAGCAACAGTGTCCAACTTAGAGCGCGGAAAGAGCGGCGCTGAAATAGGAACGCTACTGCTCATCTTCGCCGTTTTAAATCTAGATATGCTAATGGTAGCAAGATCTAAAGACTCAGATGATTTATTAGAAGGTCTTTTTTAAGTGGCTCGCAAAAAAGTATCACAAACATTAGCAATATATTTAAATGGGCTTCCACTTGGCGAGCTAAGCTATAAGGCCAAAAGTAGCCTATCGTTTGTATACAAACCTGAGTGGCTAGCAAGAAAGAGTAGTTTTCCAATCTCTAGAAGCCTACCCTTACGAGAAGAACCATATGATGGTCCGAGAGTTTATGCATATTTTGATAACTTACTGCCAGACGGTGTTTCGATAAGACAACGAGTAGCAGCAAGAATGCGAGCTAAGAGTGACCAAGTTTTCGATCTGCTCGAAGTGGTGGGGAGAGATTGCGTAGGAGCTCTCCAGTTTATTAAACCGGCGGACAAAGAGCCTGTCCTAGAGTCAGCAGCTGGTAGCCCTATTAGTGAAAGTGAAATTGCAGCAAAACTGCGAAATCTAAGATCTGTTCCATTAGCAGCCTCAGAAGAAGAGGACTTTCGCCTCTCAATAGCAGGAGCGCAGGAAAAAACGGCGTTCCTGCTAATAAATGGAAAATGGAACACACCACTTGAAGCAACTCCCACAACTCACATTTTTAAACCACAGATTGGGGAGATTAGACCTGGATTAAGCTTTGCCGACTCAGTAGAAAATGAATGGTTATGTTCAAAAATCGTAGACGCTTTCGGCATACCTGTAACAAAATGTGAAATTCAGCTTTTCGAAGATATCAAAGTACTCGTAGTTGAAAGATTTGATAGGGTATGGACTGAGGGGAAATTAGTTAGAATTCCCCAAGAGGATATCTGCCAAGCACTAAGCATTCCTAATTTTGAAAAATATGAAAATGATGGAGGGCCAGGCATAATTCAGATAATGGATATGTTGAACGAGTCAAATAATCGAGAATTCGACAGAGTAAATTTCATGAAAACACAGATTGTTTTTCTGCTGTTGTCAGCTATAGACGGCCACGCAAAAAACTTCAGTATAAAATGGCGACCACTAGGCTTTGAAATGACTCCGCTGTACGACATTTTATCGGCCCAACCACTTTTAGATAAAGGCTCATTTCATTTTCAGAAAGTTAAGATGGCAATGGCATACGGGGATAGCAGACACTATAAATTAAGTGAGATTAGCCGACGTCATCTTCTTCAAACCGCAAAATTATGTAGATTTGAGCAAAAGACGTTAGAAGACCTAATTGATCAAACTATTGCTGAAATACCGCTAGTAATTTCGAAAGTCACAGCTCAACTTGGCAAAAGCTTTCCACAGGAAATCTCTGATTCCATTTTAAACGGACTGAGCAAACGTAAGAGTATCTTTACAAAGCAAATCACCTCGTAAAGTGTCCAATCTGATAGCGGTCGGCTATCAGGTTGGACAACCATTCTATTTGAGAGTTCTAAATTCAATAATTTGTTCTGCACCATAAGGGCTTAAGAATCGAACCTTAAATGTCTTTGTTGAAGCACTTTGTGGGTAATACAAAGAACCTGACTTGGTAGATTTGCTAGGCACATCACCCGTACCTAAAAGCTTCGCTTTGGTTTCGGTCCATAAATCAGAGGCAAGACCTGTTTGCATGCCATAATTTCCACCAGCTAACCCATTGGCAAAACTGCTCTAGAATCCGCACTGGCAGAAAATATGAATCAAGAACACATCCATTTTCAACACAAGAGTTCCCCGGCACCACAGCACTCGTGACCCAAATGGGCATGGGTAGCGTTGCCGCCACAAAGGCGTACATTGATAAATGTAGCTGTGATGTATACACAAATGGCAAACCCGTCTGTTGTCATTTCTGCAGAAAACGCAGGCCGCGGCGGAAGCGGATATTTTTTTGATGATGCCGAAGAAGTTTATGCTTTTGGAAATAGCGGCCTAGAGGCAAAGAATGAGGTCTTAAAGGCAAACGCACAAGCCTCAATCGATTATCGTGCGAGAACGGACGCGCACATTTCGAATGCAGCAAACGTGTCTGGATATCAGACCTGGGGTTTTAACGGAAACCAAGGTGCAGAGTATTCTTTGAACGGCTCAGTGGTCTTTACCGGTCGATCCAATTGGTATGTGATGGAAACAGTGTAAGCGATCCATTTCGTCTCGTTGTCAGTTGAGGGGTGTGATGCCCATAATGACGTCGGCAAGATGTTCAAAATCCTCGATACTTGTGGCTTTTGGGATTTCAGTAAATAAATACTTCATAGCTTCATAAATATTCACG
>JANNCH010000172.1:0-11132 GCA_031386315.1 Pseudobdellovibrionaceae bacterium | reverse complement strand
GTCCGGTGAACCTGCATCGCCGCCAAAATAAACGCCGGCATCGATGGCTTTGAGTTCAACTTCAACGCCGATTGAGTTCCACCAGCCCTTAACGAGCGCTTGGAAATCCTGACGCACAGCATTGACCGATGTTTGATAAAGCAACGACAGTTTTTTGCCGCCTTTATCCAAAATGCCGTCGCCATCGCTATCGGCCCAACCGGCTTCCGCCAAAAGTGCTTTTGCGCCATCAATGTTTTGGGCAATACAGCCAGTGTTATCAGAAGCATAAATGGCTATTCTAATGACTGCACATAAGGCAGTTGATACTGCCGCAGAAGCGGTCGAAGCAGGCGCATACGATTTCGTCGTGAAGCCGCTTCACTTTCCTCAATTGTTAGTATCAGTTGAAAGAGCACTGCACCTTAATAAAATTAAAAATCAAAATACAACTTTGAAAGTTGCCTTGCAAACACATGAAGGAACCAACGTTGACGGCATCATCGGAAAAAGTCCAAGCTTTAAACAAGCATTGGATCTTGCTCGCAGAGTTGCATCTAGCAATACAAATATTTTTATCACGGGCGAAAGTGGCGCTGGTAAAGAAGTCATCGCTAAGGCAATCCACAACCTCGGACCTCGCAAAAAAAATCCGTTTGTAGCTATCAACTGCTCGGCTATCCCCGAAAATCTTTTAGAGTCTGAGCTCTTTGGTCATGCGAAAGGTTCATTCACTGGTGCCTCTGAAAAGAAAGTCGGTCTTTTCGAAGAAGCTGGCGATGGAACGCTTTTCTTAGATGAAATTGGTGACCTCAGTTTGCCTTTGCAAGCAAAACTTTTGCGCGTTTTACAAGAGCGCAAGATTAAACGCATTGGTGAAAATCAGTATCGTAACATCAACGCTCGCATTATTTCAGCAACTCACAAAGATTTGCGAAGCGAAGTGGCCAACCATACGTTCCGTGAAGATTTATTCTTCCGTTTGAATGTTATTCCAATAAAAGTTCCACCATTGAGAGAAAGAAAAGAAGACGTCATTCCGCTGGCTGAATTTTTCTTGAAAAAATTTACGGCTCTGAATGGATCTTCTGTAAAAACTTTTTCAAAAGAAGCCCTTGAAAAGCTTCTGACTAATACTTGGAAAGGGAATGTGCGCGAACTCGAAAATACAATAGAGCGAGCTGTCGTACTATGTACAACAAATACAATTCAAGCCGAAGACCTTACTGATTCTGAAGTCTTTCAATCTGCCAGCAATGGCACAGGCGAAGGTACATTTGATTTTTATGAACTCACCGGAAATCGCATCTTAACAATTGATGAGATCGTAAAACTGTATATTAAGCATGTATTAGATATGAACCACGGTGCGAAAGAAAAAACGGCCAAGGATCTATCGATCGACAGAAAAACCTTGTATAGAAAATTACAAGAGATGGAAAAAATGCCCATCGGAGCGGAACACTAATTGACGAAAAATCAGCCGGTTTCCGCCAGCGGCTTTAGCGTCAAAGAGTCCGTTTTATGGTACATTCTTTTACCGCTGCTACTGTCGATCTTCATTTCATTTATGCTGATCTTACAGATTCAACTGTTACTACGAAGCGCAGACGATGTGGTTCGTAGTCAGGCAGTTGTTTCGCAGTCCTATATTCTGCAGAAAAATATTCTGGATATGGAAACTGGCTTACGTGGCTATTACATCAGTGGTAATAAAGATTTTCTTGAGCCCTATAATTTAGCATCTGCCAGTATCGACAAAGAGCTTCTTATTCTAACCAAGGCCATCTCAGAAAGTCGAGACACGACCCCTAAGTTTGATGATGTCGCACCTTTGATAAAAGTTTGGCTTGATTATTCTAAGGCTCGAATCGAGCAAAGAAAGCATTCAAAGCTGATGCCATCAGATAAATATTCTGATGGTGGAAAACAGATTATGGATGAAATCCGTGCTCGCTTTGATGAAATTATTAAATCACAACAGTCTTCGAGTGTTAAAAGGCGACTAGTGGTCGAAGAAAATACGAGCAAAGCCGTTGTTTTGACTGTCTCACTTTCAATACTTCTAAGCGCACTCCTGTCGTTTTCATTATATCGACGCATTCGCTATTTGGCCGATTCATTTAGCACAGTCTTAACAGAACTTACCTCTGCGAAGAGTAAAATTGAAGATATCAACACACATTTAGAAAACACCATCGAAGAGCGCACTATAAGTTTGCGAGCTGCCAACACAGAGTTAGAAGCATTTTGCTATTCGGTTTCTCACGATCTACGCGCTCCACTTCGAGGAATTGATGGCTTTTCATTAGCCCTAGCTGAAGACTACCAAGATAAAGTTGATGATACGGGTAAAAAATATCTTTCTTATATCCGTCAAGGTGTTCAACGAATGGGTCGGCTTATCGACGATTTGCTAAACCTTTCTCGCATCACACGACTCGAGCTTAAAAAAACACAGATTGATCTGACTAAGTTGTTTCAAGAAGTTAGCCGCGAGACTGTACAAAACAATCTTCAAGACAATATTAAAAACTTCTCGTTCGTTGTTGAAGACAATTTAAACGCTTTTGCAGATGAAGGACTTTTACGTATAGTTCTAGAAAATCTACTTTCAAATGCGTGGAAGTTTTCTAAAAAAAATCCCCACCCCGAAGCAACTATGGGGCAGAGGCGATTGCCGGATGGTCGCAATGCTTTTTTTATAAAGGATAATGGTGTCGGATTCGACATGACTTACAAAGATAAATTGTTTCAAGCATTCCAGCGTCTGCATTCGGCATCTGAATATTCTGGAACTGGAATTGGGCTTGCCACAGTTAAGCGTATCATACTAAAACATGGTGGCGATATTTGGGTTGAAAGCCAACTAGAGCGAGGTACCACATTTTTCATAGTACTACCAGAAAGCTTGGACGATAGTGGGCAGTAATAAAAAGATAATAGTTCTTGTCGAAGATAATGAACAAGATGAACATTTAACGATACGCGCGCTTCAAAAAAATAATATCTTAAATGAGATTGTTGTTTTGCGCGACGGCGAAGAGGCCATCAAGTTTTTCTCGAACCCCAAGTTCGAAACAGAAGTTCAGGTTATTTTGTTAGATGTTAAACTGCCAAAAATTGATGGGCTTGAAGTACTAGAACATATTCGCAGTAATGAGAACGTTAAGCACACGCCAGTGGTACTATTGACAACCTCTAATGAAGAATCTGATGTTATTCGTGGCTATGATTTAGGCGCCAACAGCTACGTCAGAAAGCCTGTGGATTTTGACGAGTTCGCAAATGCAGTTAAACAGCTAGGCCTATATTGGTTGATCTTAAACTTGCCTCCTAAATCATAAATTTATTCTCAGCAATGCACACTTTTGCCCCGGCCCATGGTTCGATTGCCCCAATTTCATTCCCTAAATCTCTCATATAAGTTTGGTTCGCTTTAGCGAATATCATTGCTTGGTACCTTTATTGCCTAATCAGTGGGTAAACCTTAGAAAGGACCCCATTTTATGAAAGCATTAAATATATTTATCGCTGGACTAGCCATTGTGAGTTTTTCAGTTGGATGTTCATCCAAGCCCCCAAAGGCAGAGATCTCATCATCTGCTAGTCCGACTGACGAAATAGCATCTCTAGAAAACGATCTTAAGCAGGCAAACCTACAGCAAGCAGATGTTCTTTCACCTGTTAACTACAAAAAAGCTGAGGGCTATTTGGCAGATGCAAAAAAACTTCGTGAAAAAGGCAAGTCAAACGAAGACGTGCTCGAGAAAGTTGCCTATGGTCGTAGCTATTTGACAATGACAACTGCTACAGTTGCTGCAGCAGAAAAAACATATCCAGAAATACTTTCATCTCGAAAAGCGGCACTGACAGCCGACGCTCATAGCATTCGCCCAAAAGATTTGGCTAATGCAGATGATGACCTCAAATCAGAAATGAAAAAACTTGAGGCGAAGTTGGCTCGCATGGACAACGACGACCGAGACAAACTTAACAAAAAATATTTAGACATTCAGCTTGAGTGCATCAAGGTAACTTACCTAGGGCAAGCCAAAGATAATCTAAAAATGGCTAAAAAAGCCAATGCTGATAAGAACAGCCCACGCACCTACAACAGCGCCGAAGCTAAAATCGCCGCCGCTGAGCGTGCTATCGAAGCAGATCGCAGCAACACAACAGCTGTAAGTCGTGCTGCAAACGATGCTCTGGCAGAAACACAAAAACTTGAAGGCATTAACAATTTAGTTAAAAATTCAAATAAAATGACTCCAGAAGAAATCGCTCTTGCGATCGATGCAAGAAACAAAACGATCAACAATCAAAACCAAGATATCGAAGCTATATCTTCGAATGTTGAGCAAAAAGATCGTCAGCTAAATGCACAGCGCGCCAGCATCAATGCGGTGCTATCTGAAAATGATAAACTCGAAAGCAAAGAAAAGTTTAATCAAGCTTTCGAAGATGCACAAAAACAATTTTCAAAAGATGAGGCCGAAGTTTATCGTCAGGGCTCAAATCTTTTGATTCGCTTGAAAGCATTTGATTTTAAATCAGGGCAATCATCGCTTTCAGAAAAATCTCTGAGCGTATTGAGCAAAGTGAAATCAGTTATTCAAGAAATGGGCGCACAAAAAGTAACTGTTGAGGGTCATACTGACAGTATTGGCGCAAAAGCTCTTAATGAAAAACTTTCAAAAGAACGCGCATCAACAGTTGCTCAATATTTTATTACTGAAGACGTTGTGTCAAAAAACAATGTTGCATCAGAAGGCTTTGGCTTTGAAAAGCCTATTGCTAGCAATAAAACAAAAGAGGGCCGTGCGCAAAACAGACGTGTAGATGTTATCATTACGCCTGCCGGAGCAGAAAGCACAGCTCAGTAATATTCTCGGAAATTTCTTCAAAAGTGTCTGCAGTTAGAAAACACTTTAAAGACTTTGAATAAGAGGGGGCCAAGCGCCCTCTCTTTTATTTTCCAAGGTGCTTAGCAACCCAGCTCTCGATATTTTTAATTTGAACAACGATGGCGTTTTCTTCTTGAGCTAGCGCTACAGCCTCTAAATCCTGGCCGATGAGTCCCAGCTCAGGAAACCCAAAGCTTTCAGCTGTGCCTTTTAAATTGTGTGCTTTCGAGGCAATGAACGAAAAATCTTTACTTACCAATGCATCTTTCAAAAATTGAACTTCTTTTTCTCGATTTAAAACATAGCGAGCAACCATCTCACTTGAGACGCTAAACTGACTCATTTAAAATTCCTTTAATTGTTCGAGTAAGCTCTGAAAAAATTATGGGCTTCTTAAGTACATACGTATGGCTTTCGGGGTTTTTCAGTTGTTCAATATCTTTTTTAGCCGAAGCAATGAGTACTGGTACGTGTTTTAAAAATTCTAACTGGCGAACTGCTTTTTCTATCTCGGCGCCGTTCATACCAGGCAACTGATAGTCGACCATTATAAGGCTTGGTTTCAAGGTGTTCTTTGCTAACTCTTCATGTGCACGCAAACCGCTTTGAAAAGAAATGACTTCAAATCCTTCTTTTTCTAACAACTCTTTCAGTAAATCATGTAGATCGTCGTCATCTTCAACCAGTACAATGAGATTACCCGCAGTGGATTCATGGTCTTGAGCTTCTAAAATTTGCTTTCGATAGCTAGAAATTTCACCTTTGGGAATCGTAAAAATAAAGCTAGTGCCACTGCCAAGTATGCTTTCAACTCTGACAGAACCACCATGAGCATCTACGATTGCTTTCGTGATAAAAAGCCCAAGGCCCGCACTGGTTTTATCGTTTGCGCTATTGACGCTCCAATATTTTTCAAAAATACGATGGTGCAATTCCTCTGAAATGCCAGGGCCAGAATCTTTAACAATAAACTTAAGTTCTTTGCCTGTTTTTTCAAACCCCAGAGATACAGTCCCGTTTTCTGGGGTGAACTTAATCGCATTGCCGATTAAATTCATAATGGCCTGAAATATTCGGGCATAATCAAATACACCAAAACTTTCGGTAGATAGACAGTCGACTTGAAATTTAATTTTCTTTTTTTCTGCAATCGGTGCAAAGACATCATTCAGTTCTTTGCACAAAAGATCCACTCGAGAAAGTGCTTTCTCGACTTTAAATACACCTGAATCAATGTTTAGTTGGTCAATATAGTCCACTACCATTGTTTTTATCATCAAGACCGAGCGATCCATTCTTGTAAGATAATTGCGAATACTTTCATCTCGTTCTGCACTAGGCGTATCCAAAAGTTTTTTCTGAACAATACCCAATGAAAGTTGAATTGAGTTAAGTGGGCTTTTGATGTCGTGAGAGACCACAGCCATAGCTTGTTCGCGCAAACTGGCAGCTTCGTTCGCAGTCTTTATACGATCGTCCTCTAATTTTTTTAGCTCAAAAGTACGCACGGCCATTTTTAGAGTTGGTGCCAATCGAGCTAAATTGCTTTTCAACACCAAATCAAAAGCGCCTTCGCGAATAGTTTCTGCTGCCTTTTCGTCGCCCAAGGCGCCCGAAACAATAATGAATGGAACTTCTAATCCCTCTTCTTTTAATAGACTTAGTGCAGGCAGCGCACCGAAGCCAGGAACATTGAAGTCTGCGATGATCGCATGGATTTCGGTTGTTTGTAATAGGTTTAAATATGAAGCCTTATTTTCTATTCTAAACGTAGTGATCCCCGAGAAGCTTTTCTTAAGCTCTCGGACTATAAGCTCATAATCTAGAATGGCATCTTCAATTATTGCTACCGTGATATTTTCAATCATGATGTGTCTCTTCCATGATCTTCAGCTAACATGCATTGAAGTCTCGGGGCAATAGCGATTTATCGATGGGTCAATTTTCCACACGAAATACGACTTATAACCTCAACTACAATAACTTGCATCTGACTGCGCTTCTGGGTTGGTACCAATCCTGCTTGTATACCAAGTAAGTATCTAACTACCAAAACTAATGGAGGCTCAAATGTTTAACGAAGATATCGCACAAGGTAAATGGAAAGAACTAAAAGGGGAAATTCAAAAAGCTTGGGGCAACATCACGGGTGATGAACTAGAAAAAACCAAGGGTGATTTAAAATCAATTGCCGGAATTATCCAACAAAAATACGGAATTGCTAAAGAAGACGCCAGCACTAAGCTTGCAGAAATGGCAAACCGCACTTCAACTTCATTTTCTCAGAAAATTGAGGAAATGAAAACTAAGGTTGCAGATATTGCTGAAAACACCAAAGAAGCACTTAAACGCACAGACAATCACTAATCGATCAAACTAGCGAATATCTTATAAGGAGTTCAAAATGGAAAACACACAAACATCACTAAATGGCATCAAAAGAAATACTAAAGATCTTGCTAACAGCGTGGTAGACACAGTTGCTGACAAAGCAAATATGAGCTCTACTGACTTGAAAGCTTACTATGAAACTGCAAAAGAAAAAGCATCAGATGCTGTAGAGAATTCTGAAAGCTTTGTAAAAAAATATCCTTTCTACACCGTACTTGGTGCAGCTGCGGTTGGTTTCTTGGCTGGCGCGATCATTCGCGGCGGAAGAAGAGACTAGCTTTACCCATGTTCACTCACAATGCCGGAGATAACCTCCGGCATTTTTTTTGGAGAAAACCTATATGAAATGGCTAGCAATGATTGTTTCTTTTATACTCGGTCAGCTTAAATCAACTTCCGTCAGCCCCTCACTTATCTTTATACAAAAAGCTTTAGAAAAAAGCAGAAGCCTTGTGTTCTTAGCCACAGCTTCATTTATCTCGGCCTTACTTTTTGTTGCAGGTATTGTGATCGCAGCTATCAATGGTTTTTCACAATATGACCAGACAAATCAAGTTTATATGTCTGCCACTTTTGTCGGAGGCCTTGTACTAGCACTTCTTTCTGGGATAAGCCTAGCTGTTGTATTTTCTAAAAAGAATTGGCAAGTTCCTGATTTGAAGCAAACACATTCTGAAGTTAAATCTGCTTCGCCTATCGAAGAGGCCATTTCACTTTTAGTGAATGACTTTGTAACAGCTAGACGCAGCGAACGTGAGCGCAGACCTCAGCATCAGTCGGCTCACCAAGATCAACAGCCTAAAATTTATTCGCAACAATCTGAAATATCAGCACCCCATGTTACTGCCGACCAAATTCATTGATTTGATATTTTAATATTTCCAAACGAAAAAAGGCTGGTTGAGACCAGCCTTTTTTTATTTCTACTGAACAAGAATTTTAGTTAATCAAAACCATTATTATCATAATGTGTGCAGGAATATTTAAGAGCCAAGTAAGTCTTGTTCCCATCTTGCCAGAGCCATTACTAAACATAGACGCTAGACTAGCTGTTTCATGGACACGCCTTTTTTGCTCTAGTTTTCTTTGGATTCTTCTTTTTTCTTTTAAAGATGCATACATAAAATTCCCCTTGTTCATGCATTTACATAGAGCAACTCAGGTGCCAGGGCTTTTTAGATTTATAATCAATGTAGTGATTTTTAAATACGACGCGGGGCAAATCTCGCTTGACACCGGGGGATTCCAGAACAGGACCCTACTTTGGTATAGGTATGAATGCCTGAATATTTATTCATTTTCAATGGGTTCTCATTTTTAGAATTGGCCAACTTTCTATTCGCAAACCAGAATTTTCACAGTACTCTGCTGGACTATGAAAATTATATTACTACTTTTGTCTGTATCCTTATTCGCACATGCCGAAACACTCGAACCCGTTGTTGTTAGTTCAGACGTCAGTAAGCAATCCAACCCATCCGTTACAGCCCCCGGAAGTTATATAAAAAAAGACCATGCCGCCGCTCAAGAAAAGGCCACTAAAAGTCTTAAGGACTTACTGAATCAAGAGCCCAATATAGAATTTGTTGGCGGCCCACGCAGCAATGCTGAATTGCCACAAATTCGCGGACTTGGTTCTGATCGCATTTTAATTTTAGATGAGGGCGTTCGCCAAAATTTTCAAAGTGGGCATAATGGTCGCATCTTTGTTGATTTCTCGCTCTTAGAAAATTTAGAGGTCGTAAAAGGGCCTTGGTCTGCGCTTTATGGAAGTGGTGCCATGGGTGGTGTTATCAGTTTTCGCAGATCCACCGCCTATGATCTAATCCGTCGCTCAGAACAGAACTCAGGTGTTGTGGTAGCAATTGATGGGGGTTCAGCCTCAGATCAACTCGGAGAACGTATCACCGCATTTAGCAAATATGGAATGTTTGAGCCACTTATTTCTTATCACTCTAGCAAAAGCAACAATCTACGTTTAGGTGACGATAGACAGCTGCCATTCTCGGCGGCAAAAAGTTCTGATATTTATTCTTCTCTTGGCTTTCGATTTAATGACAAACATGTTCTTCATTTAAAAATCAACCAGCGCCAAGAAGACACGATTGTTCCGCTGAATCCGGTCACAGAAACAACAATTCCAAATCAACTCGGTGATACAGCAAATCTTAAACAAGACTTCGTAACTGGTTATACGCTTGAAGGTGAAGGGTTCGAACTGCATGCCAAGCCATACTATCGACGCACTCAAGTCACAAAAGTCCGTGTGAGCGATGGTCGCGAAGACAAGCAAATCGTAGACACAACGGGTGTAGACACTTGGACTAATTTAAGTTCGAAGGCCAGTGAAAACTTAAAAATCGTGACTACTGTTGGAGTTGAGTATTTTCAAGATCGCAACAAAGGCGAGCGCAATGGTGCACTTTTGTCGACTTTTCCAAATGCGACAAGCAATCACTGGGGACTTTACTTGCAGCCCACAATCACGTTTTCAGAAAAATGGAACATAGTTCCCGGGCTAAGATATGACTCGTTTCATCGCGAAGACAGAACCGGGCAAGTCGAGCAAAAAGATGGCAATCAAACCTCGGCAAAAATTTACCTGAATTATGAAATTGAAAAAGACAAAGTGCTTTTTGCTGGATGGGGACAGGCTTTCAATGCGCCTCGCTTACAGGATATGTTCGTACAAGGCCTGCACTTTCCGAGTAATTTTTTTGTACCTAATCCAAATCTGAAATCAGAGACGGCCGAAACATTCGAAATGGGTACAAAAAGTTTTATAAGGGCCTCGGACACAGTTGTCTTCAACTAAAGTGCTACCTATTTTTTAACGAACGCAAAAGATTTTATTGTTCAAGATGTGGGCCCAACTACCACAACCTTTAGCAATGTGGATCGCGTAAAATTAGACGGTGTTGAGTTGTCCACAATGTTACAAACAAGTGACTGGGGATTTGGATTGGCTTATGGACAGGTCCGATCTCTTAACAAAGGTAGCAATACCCCGTTAGCAGATACCCCTGCTGATCACTGGATAACTCAAGTTCAGTATTATTTAAGCGAAGAACTCAGCTTCGGTACTGACTTTAAGTACGTCGAACGTCAAAATCTTGTGCCCGCAGGTGTTACTGAAACCTCAGACTATTTTGTGCAAGATGTTTATGCTGGTTATATGATTAAAAAAGTAGAAGCAAACCTTCGCGTTAACAACGCACTTGATAGAAACTATCGTCGTCATGGGGCCGGCATTAACGAAGTGGGACGAGACATTCGCTTAACGGCTAGTTACATTTTTTAGCAAACGGAGTTTGAAGATGAAGATATTCACTTTGGTTTTTTTCGTGCTTTTAGCTTCTTGCGTTCACAAGTCGGCTAATGATTAAAAAAATATTAAAGCTTTTGCTGGCTGCTACGATTTTAGTTTCAATTTCGTCGAGACTTTTCCGATAGCCGAGTCCTATAAAAATAAAAAACCTCAACACTCTGAAGGCAGCTTTCATAAATGGCATACAACATCCGTTAAAAGTCCCTTGGGCGCTTGGAACGAGCGGGTCACGCAGGTCGATGATAATCCTCGTTATGAGTGCATAGCTACGAGCGCTCTGAATTGAATGCCGATGACATGAATCACACTGGCTTTAACCATTGATGCAAGGTTTTTTAATTCCACTTCATATTCTTTTGCGAACTCTGCAAACTGCTTTCAATGCAGTTTTTTCCATTTTTCAATTGATACTCGTGCCTCATCAAGACTAAAAAACTAATATAGGTACAATCATCCATGCAAAAGAATGTTAAGCATCGGATGGCGCCTTCCTTTTTGTCGATAGACTAAAAAATAACTCTGCTTAA
>JANNCH010000504.1:0-1737 GCA_031386315.1 Pseudobdellovibrionaceae bacterium | reverse complement strand
GTCAGATGGCCACGACGGCCATCTGAAAGGCGTGCGCATGGACGGCCCCATTCGCGAATCCACCCATCACAGCTGTAAAAACTAACGCACCCCACTCCCACAAAAAGAAGAAAGAGCCCGCGCACTGCCTAAGCTTTAGTTACCCTTCAGCTATTTAGGTCACTCTACCTAAAATAGCCCTCTCAAATCAAAGCAATTGCACCTGAGTTGGTTTTCTTGTTGCACTCCTCATATTCTATCTAGAGGAGAACATATGAAGGCCCTTTCTAAAAAGCTAACGTATTTTGCAACCGGCGTATTGGCCTGTGTTCTTATGGCGAATCAAGCATCTGCTCTGCCAAACATTTTAAATGTATTTCGCAAGCCTAAGACGTCGACAGAAAACGTTCTTGTAACGGTTAAAAACGAAATCGGCGAACTCACTGCCGTTAATCAAGACACTTCTTATTACCTAGTTGTTTTTGGCTATGAAGGTCGATTTAATCCTGCCAATCAATCCCATACATTCGCTGCCTATGTACAAGCAACACCAGACGGCCAGCAGGTATGGAGTTCCATTAGTTGGCTACCAGCTGACTTTGTAAATACTCGGAGCATTTGCATTTTTAAAAACATTCTAGGTGCCATCAAAGACGAAATTCGCGGCAACAATTGCGAACCTGTTGTTGGTCGCAACTACAGCGTTTCACAAACTTTACAAATGGCTCAAGGGACAAGAAAAACTTTAGGTATCTGGGGTCCTTACCGCATCACTCGCGAAATGTATTCACGTGGCATCGAGCGTGTTGTGGCATTGAACAATGGACAGACAAAATACTTAGCAGACGATCGCAAAACTCGCCCCACTGGTGAAGCTATCAACTGTATGCATGCGGTGGGTGATTTATTTGACCAAGGACCTGGTAAAGGTGGATTTTTAAACCTTGGTTACGGTATCTGGGGAATTGATGGCACTAAACATGTTCTCAATTTCTTATCAAACTTGGGTCAAGATTATGTGCTCGACCCCATTCGCATTCATCAATTCCGCAGAATAAAAAATTATTGATGATAAGGCGTAACGCCGACGGTGGGTTTATCGATTTCAGGTTTGAAGTGCTTACGACAGCGAGCTTCATATGAATCATGAGCTCCTACCTGAACGACGCCATCACCGCCCGCAGTTCGCTGCGTGCGACTGGCCTCTGAACCACACATCACACAGACTGCATGCTGCTTAGTTACATTTTCAGCAATGGCCATCAAGGTAGGCATTGGCTCAAAGGGCTTCCCTTGCCAATCGGTATCAAGACCCACAACAATCACACGCAATCCACGGGCTGCTAAATCTTGAACGACTTGTACAATTCCATGATCAAAAAATTGACCTTCATCTATGCCGACAACACGAGTGTCATCTTGAAGGTGCTCCCAAATCTGCTCTGACTTTTCAATCGGAGTCGCATTCATCGTTGTCATATTATGTGAGGTGACTTCCATCTCGCGATAACGTTTATCAATAACAGGCTTGAAGACTTGAATTTTTTGACGGGCAAATTCAGCGCGACGCAAGCGACGAATGAGCTCTTCTGTTTTACCACTAAACATAGATCCTACGACAACTTCTACCCAACCAGACATCACCCCTCCGTGCGTGAAAGAGCCTACGACAGGCCTTTTCATCAATTCAAGTGTGAAATAGTGCCTATTGAAAATGCCCTGCAGCGCCATAAAAGGCTAAAAAATTTTCCTGCTTTC
>JANNCH010000406.1:0-1516 GCA_031386315.1 Pseudobdellovibrionaceae bacterium | reverse complement strand
CAGGATATTACCGTGAGTCCTGCGCCAAAACCTGAGATTATTTCTCTTATTCCCGGGACGACCACTCCGGTGGGGGCGACGGTGTCTTTTAGTGTGACCGCACCCGGATTTACTTCGCCGACTATCACGGTGCGTGACACGTATTCCCCAACCACAATCACGAGTGCCAACATGACTGCGGCGGGCGCATTCTCATGGGTGCCGATTCGGAGTCAAACCGGAGTGCACAATATAAATGTTGTTATCAGTGATAGCACTGGAGCAATTTCTGTCCTCAATCAGATAATCACCGTACAGGACCCGGCACTTGCCATCGACGGGCTTACTCCCGGTGATACGGTGACTGTCGGAACATTAGTGAAATTTAATATGAATTCGGTGGGGCTTGCAACTCCGACATATACCGCATCGGATAACTATCCCGGTGGCTCATCGATAACGACCGACAACATCAGCGCATCAGGACTTTTTGTTTGGACGCCCAAGTCCGGTGATATCGGCCTTCACAACATTGCGATAAACGCGACAGATATTTACGGCAACTATGCTTCTGTTCGTAAAGACATCAAAGTAGTCCCTGCCGCGGTTATCGTCGTGCCTCCCACTACTCTCGCTACTCCTACTGCTGTTGTCGGTGCACCCGTCGCCCCGGTCACAGGACTTATTGCGCAGCAAGCTCCCGGATACTACTTTGCAAAAAGTCTCGCCATCGGTTCTTCCGGTGCCGATGTACTCGCACTGCAGCAGTTACTCGTTCGACTTGGATTCCTCACTGCAATTCCCAACGGTAATTTCGGCCCAATGACTGCAGCTGCCGTAAGGAAGTTTCAGGCGTCAAAAGGACTTGAGCAGGTAGGAAGTGTCGGTCCGGGTACACGGGCAAAACTGAATGCGGTAGCAGGAGGCGTCGGCGCTACCACGACCACGGGTGCAAACTATCGTTTCACCTTGCCTCTCGTACTCGGCGCAAGCGGCAACGAGGTCCTGCAGCTGGAGCTGAAACTCGCGAAACTCGGTTTCCTCACTCGTGTCGCAGGAAGCATCTATAACGCTGACACCGTTGCCGCAGTCAAAGCATTTCAAGCATCTAAGGGCCTCGAACAAGTGGGCAGTGTCGGTCCCTCCACACGCGCCGCGTTGAATGCAAACTAGTAGTGGTCATTGACGCAGATAAGAAAAACAGTACTATACATTTTAGGACAACGCGTACATAGGAACACCGAATGGCAACGAAGATGGTCGTAATTTCGCCGAGCAAGCATGCCGGTCGCATTTCTGTCGTCGGACTTTCCCCGGAGGAATTGGACGAGCTCTATGGCGACATGGAGGGCGAGTTCGGCGAGTCGACAATTTCCGCATCAGTCGGGCCTCCGTATGTGTTCTCGGTAGCCCCCGAATTTGCGTTTCGCCTTTACCGGCGCATCGTCAGTCATTGCGAAGAAGAGGGTTACACCGTCGCACCTGATTGATGTTCCTATCTCCGACAATCGAAAACCCCGAACGCGGGGTTTTTTCT
>JANNCH010000401.1:0-3123 GCA_031386315.1 Pseudobdellovibrionaceae bacterium | reverse complement strand
CGCGAATCATTGAACCAACTGATGCGCTGAATGCTTCCTGTCAGGGGGGCATCAAAAACTGTTGTTGGGGGTGTGATTTCTTGTAGATCTTCAGTAGCTTTAAGTTCTTGTGCACCTAAAAAATTATTTGATGCAGGATTGCGTTTGAAAGTTTTAATTTGTCGAGAATCAGTTTGGCTGACAGTGATCGCAGCTAGATAATTGCCATCGGGACTAATCGTAGGGGCAGATGCATACATCGATTTGAAATCCACCTCGGTATAAGATGTTACTGGGACTTTACGTAAAACATCGAGCTGTGTTTTTGCGAGCAACTGTGTGTCGCGCATGGCAAGTTCATATTGCTGATCATACGAGCGGCCGAATTCTTCTGTGGCAGGGTTTTCTACAAAATAGGGGACACGACGTGAATGTTTTAAGTTCAAAATATCCGTGATAGAATCACCTTTAGCATGGACCATTTTACTCCACATCAATGATCCAAATAAATAGGGGCGCATTCCTTTGGGCCATGAAGGCAAGGACTCATTGGCTTCAGCCAGCGAGTATCCTAGAAATCGATTGTCATCGACCAAGGCACGAATGACTGAGTCCTGATAGATCGAACGCAGTCGTCCTTTGTTGCTTGTCAGTGTTTCCATGTGAACAGCGAGGCCTTCTTTCCACCAGTTAGGTAAAAGTATATTCGGCGCAGCAACGCTGCCGAAAACTCCACGCACGATTTTCATGATTCCGGTAGCGGGTTCAAAATTCAAAATGTGAGTGTACTCGTGGGCTAAGAGTTCATAGGCCCAGTCGCCGGTATCTGCCAAGCTTTCTTCGGGACCAGGTAAGACCGGATATGCCATGATGTGTGGATAGGGGATACGTGTTGCGTATCCATTTGTGAAGTCCGTTTTATCGTTGATAATGACCACAGTCTTTTCGGGCATGGCAGAAAAATAATGCGCTAAAATATCGTGCGCTTTTTCGAGCTTCTCTGCATATAGAAGACCTAGATCTTGCTGCTCAGTGTTATATATAATATCAAAGTGAGGTGTACGAATTTTTTTAAAATTCCAATGAGGGGGCACCTCGAGTTGCGCAAAAGCACTAGAGGTAAAAATCAGAATGGCGAATGTCGAGATAATTAATTTAAGCATGTAGTTGACATTAATCTCTCATCAACTAAAGTTTCAAGTTGAGATATTCATGGAGGTATAAAATGATTCGCAAGATATCGATCGCGCTTATCGCGTGTGCATTTGTTGTTGGTTGTAAAGGTAAACAAACTCAGAGTGATCAACCTGTTGATACAGCTGTGACTAATAATTCTGTGGACTCTACTCCATTGGGTTTTGATCCATCTGGCAGTGACTCTGGCAAAATTGGCGGTCTAAGCTCAATCAGCTTTGGCTACGATAAAGCCAATCTGGATTCAGAAGCGAAAAAGACTTTGGCTTCCAACGCAGAGTGGATCAAATCCCATGCGGGCGTGAAAGTTCAAGTCGAAGGTCACTGTGACCAACGCGGAACAATCGAGTACAATGTGGCTTTGGGCGAAAGACGCGCAAACTCTGTAAAAGCATACTTGGTTAGCCTTGGTGTTAAAGCAGATCGTTTGAGCACAATCAGCTACGGCAAAGAAAAACCACTAGATGCAAGTGATTCAGAGACTGCAATGGCGAAAAACCGCCGCGCTAACTTTGTTCCTGCTCAGTAATTTTTTTCTGCTATTTTGAGGTGTGGATTGAATGCAACCCGCTTGATATCGATGATCGCTATTAAGGTCTTGTCGTTCACCATGCTGGCAGGTTGTCAGACGGCCCCTGCACCCATAGATGACTATTCACTCGCGAGATCGGCCATGGAGTCAGCTCGTGCAGTGCAAGCAGCCCGGCACTCGCCGGGTTTTTGGCATCAAGCCGATGAAGCTTATCGCAAAGCTCGCATACTTTATCGTGACCGTGAGTTCATGCAAGCTAAGCAAGAATTTATTAAGGCTCGTGTTGCCGCCGAAAAGGCTGAAAACTCTGCACGAGTGATTCGTCAAAAATCTGGAGATATTCTATGATGCAAAAGATTGTTTTTGTTTTCGCGGCCCTCACACTTTTATCTGGTTGTTTAAAAACACGCAACGAATCCGCTGACCCACGCCCCGTGGCTCAGCAGTCCACAATCTCTCAGCAAAAAGTAGCGGCAGCTGAAAGCAGCAGCAAATTGTCTGATATCGAAGAACAAATTCGATATTTAAATGGACGTGTGGACGTTGTTGAAAACAAACAAAGCACTGGAAGCTCGGGTTTCGAAAATGCTTTGAAAAATTCTCAAAACCAAAGCAATGATTCCACTCAAAAATTGGCAATCATGCAAGAGGCCCTGACAAAAATGGAAGCCCAAGTTTTTGCTCTGACGGCTGAAGTCCAAAGCTTGAAAGCTGAAAAGTCTGCCAGCGCAGCTCGTGAAACTGTTCAAGCAGCAGTTAAAAAAGATCATTATGAGGCCGGCCAAGAGTTTTTCGCTAAGAAAGACTGGAAAAAAGCCATTCTTAGTTATCAAAAATACCGTGATGAAAATGCTAAAGGTAAATTTTATCCAGAGGCCACTTACAAAATCGGTGTGAGCTTTCAAGAGCTCGGCATGAAAGACGAAGCTAAAACTTTCTATGATGAAGTCGTCAGCAAGTATCCTAAGTCAGAGCAGTCTCGAAAAGCAGCTACTCGTCTGAAAACAATTAAGAAGTAAAATGTGATAGAAAAAGTCCTATCGATCGAAACCAGTTGCGATGATACCTCGGTGGCCATCGTCGATACGAATGGCTATGTGCACTCGGTGGTTTCTGCGTCACAGGATTTAGAGCATGCTCCCTATGGGGGGATTGTTCCCGAAATTGCTTCTAGAAATCATTCCATTCATTTAATCCCTTTGATCGAAGAGGCCTTTAAAAAAGCCGGTATGTCTTGGAAAGATGTCCAAGGCATTGCTGTGACTAACAGACCGGGTCTGATTGGGGCATTGATCGTTGGTTTAGTGACGGCTAAAAGTTTAGCGCAGGCGAAAGAACTGCCATTCATTGGTGTGAATCATTTGGAAGGGCATTTGCTAGCGCCATTTTTAAAAGACGAAGATTATACGCCACCTGCA
>JANNCH010000391.1:0-1956 GCA_031386315.1 Pseudobdellovibrionaceae bacterium | reverse complement strand
GAAAACTACAAAAAATCCTTCCATGTTTTCTATGAAATTGGCCATCAGCTTGTCGTTTATTTGTTGGCATTCTTAGCAATTCCATTGATGGTGTTATTTAGAAAAACACTAAATAGGCGTGAGCTTTACATTAGTGCCGCATTCGCAGTGCCAATATTATCTCTATTCGTTTATCGAAACGTCTACCCTTACTTTTTTGTCATGCTCACGCCGGCCTTTTTGTTTCTTGGTGCCTTTGCCTTTGAAAAGCTGATTGCGCCGAGGCCCAAACTTGCGATGATCCTGGCTGTTGTGACGGCCATCATGGGGAGCGTTACCCTTTATCGCGCTCAAGTCGACAACGCGCAAAACCAAAAAGTTTACGTGGATTTGGTGCACCAAATGTTTCCAACTGCAGTTCCCTATTTTGATCGCTGCGGCATGATTTCTTCGTTTCCAAGTGCTGGTTTTTTTATGACAAGCTGGAATTTTGAAAACTATCGCCGTGAAGGCAAATCTCAGCTGGCGCAGGCCTTTGAAGGCGGAAGTCCGCCCAGATTTTTGATTCGAAACGCGCCTTGTTTGACCACAAAAATGCTTCGGGATAAGTCGTGCAACTTTCTCTCCCCATCCGACCAAATTGCCCTACGCGAAAACTTTGTTCCGCACTGGGGCGATCTGTACGTCCTCGGCAAAAACATTGAGCTAAGTTCCGCAGGTGCAACCCAGTCTAAAATTTATCTGCCGGGCGACTACACCAACATTTCTTCGTACCCAGTGATGATTGATGATAAAAAAATTCTTCCGGGCAACATTCTGTATTTGAGCGCGGGGATTCACCATTTCAGTTCGCTCGGTGATGCCTCTAAAGAATTAGTGCTTCGCTTTGGCCCTGCGCTGCCAACCCCTGCCTCAGCACCGCCACGAAAGATATTTCATGGCTTTGGCGTACCATCTAAACTGAACTGAGGACTATTCGCTCGACGCTTCTAGCGCTTGCCGCATGCGCGAAAAACGCAGGAAAGCGACTGCCAATGAGGCAAGTAGCACGCTGAGCGAAAGCTCCTTGCCCGAAGACTCGAAAAAGATTCCGAACAGCACAAAGTCAATTACCTTCAAAATCAGCACTGCTTTGAAAAATTGCCAAAACCTTTTGCGGCTATGAGTGCTTTTGAAAGTAAACCAGAGGTGCGAGTAATACGAGCCGATAAAAACCACCACGTGGGTGAGAGAATAAGCAACATACGGATCAACGCGGCTAGTAAAAAGCTTGGTGAGCCCTATCTTACATCCCAGCATCAGCGCGCTAGACATGCCAAAACGAAAAAGCTGCCGGTAGGGGATCTTTCGCATCTGGTGAATTAATAGCACCACCAACCGATCGATGACTAGTGCTGAATTCATTAGCTTATGCCCGCTTTTTGTGGCAATTTTAGATAAATCAAATGAAAGAGTTTTTTTTAAAACTTTTTAGACCTACCTTAGAGCAGCGTTCCACATGGAAGTATCACCTCTGGGTATCCCTTTTCATGTTTCTCACGCTCTCGACCTACGGCTGGCAACCGACATATTTTTATCGCACCGTATTTCTGATTCAGCGATACCCGCTTCACATCCTTCCTAATTGGATCTTGGCCATGTCCATCTCGGTGCTTTTGGCATTCCTTTTTCGCCGAAAGTCGCTTCACTTTTCGATCTTTTTTATCGTTTTTTATTCGTTTTCTGCTGCGTCGCGCATGAAGTTTGAAACTCTCGGGTTCCCGCTTCTCGCCATGGACCTAACCCTTGCCAAATATTCCGACGTGTTTGTGGAGTACTTGAGCGTCTCCAAGATTTTGTTTGGCGTGCTGAGCTTGTCCATTCCACTTTTTTTGTTCAATTTTAAATTCAAGGGCAAACCCAGTCTCTGCTCAAAAATGCTTCAACACCCACGACTAGCTCGCTTTGAGTGGCGTTCGTCGCTGTGTTTTTTTCTGG
>JANNCH010000387.1:0-3063 GCA_031386315.1 Pseudobdellovibrionaceae bacterium | reverse complement strand
GATTTTCATCTGCGATTTTTTAGGGAGCTTGAATTTAAAAAACCTTTATAAAGATCTTAAGTGAGCTTTCCACTGTTTTAGCCCCATTTGCAATTCGGTCTTTGCAATGGCAATTTCGCGTTTGAGTTCTTCTACCCGATGTTCATAATGATCGCGAAGCTCATCGCGTTTTTTTGCATAATCTAGTTTAAGATTCGCATAGTCCTCTTTCAGAGCTTTGATTTTTTCTTGAGCTGAAAGAATTTTTTCTTTTGTTGATGCAATGATGTCTTCTGTCAGCCCGTGCTTCACTAATTTAACTGATTCAATTTGCAATCGTGCCTTGAGGATTTCTACTTGTGGTACTTGGCGCAATTTATAGGCAAGTCCAAGACGCTTCAATGTGATGATCACCCACTTTGTAGGATCCCATTGGTACCAGCGAATGCCATTGCGATAATCAATTTGAAATTTATGATGGAAGTTGTGGTAGCCTTCGCCGTGGGTTAAGAAAGCAACAAACAACGAATCACGGGCAGAAATTTGTGTGCAATAAGTTTGGCGCCCTAGAGTGTGGCAAAGTGAGTTTACAAAGAATGTACTTTGCTGAGTTAATACAACACGAAGTATACCGCCGATTAAAAAACCACCCCAGGCAGATCCCATCATCCAGCCGATCAATGTTGGCAGACCAAATCCGACGATAAGACCGAGTGGGATAAAAAATTTATGTTGAAAGCGAATCATCCAATCTTTTTCAAGATCAGGCGCTTGTATTTGCAGTGATATCGAACTTTTTCTAAACAGCCAACCTGTGTGTGCAAACCAGAAACCTTCATTGATATTGTAAGGGTCTTTGTCGCCGTCAATGTGGGCGTGGTGACGACGGTGATCTGATGACCATTTTAGTGCTGAGCCTTGCCAAGCGGAAGAACCGATCAGTAAAAATATGGCCTTAGCAATAGGGTGGGCATCATAGCTTTTGTGAGAAAATAAACGATGATACCCAGCCGTGATTGCTAAGTTCGTAAGGCCGGCAAATATAAGTGCGAATAAAACTAAACCCCATTGAACGCCGTTATTATAAAAATAAATCGGAGTTAAAATAATCGCCAGAACTTGTGTGATTAAAATGAAAAGCACCACAGGCCAATCGAATTTTTGTGCCCAATATCTGAAGCTTTGAGGACTTGCTGGTGTCGCTTGATCTGAATTCATAAATGACCTCTCACGATTTATAATTTACCCTTTTACGCTAGCATAGCCATCAGCTTTGCGCCAATTATATCCATGCCTTTGACTGTTAGATTTCTGCTCGTATAAATACTCAACTTGCTAATGTTCTAGACTAATTCTTCAGTATGCTAAATGAATACGAAATGATTTTTGCGATGTTTTTTGTGAACTGCCTTTGTTTGGTTTTAAAAGCTCTTAGAGTTGATTTGAATAAAATGGGCTGATTCATCCAAGTTATTGGCTGCAAAATGAAAAGTTGGTGCTGAAATGGAACCAACATTAAAAATTCGGACTAAAGTCAGATCCAACGCACTATGAAATCTGATAGTCTGCTCATATATGAAATTAGATCTGCCACTGTCTGAAAATTGGGAACTGCTCAATGACCTTGTTGAGCAAAAGTTAAGCATTCAGGGCCCGTTACAGGCACGCGTCTACAAAGACTTAAGCAGTGCCATTCTAGAAATTGCTCAAGGAACTGCGCAATTTTTTAGCCATAAAAAAAGTTTGGGTTTTATCAAAGGTCAAACACCAGCCTTTGATTTTTTGCTTCCGCATTTTTATAAAGAAGCTTTTCAAATTAAACACACAAGTTACACCCATGTCGGCGACGTCAAAGATTGGGTCGAGTCGTTAAATAAAGACACAAGTTTTGTGCTCTTTGCAGAAGATCATCCTGTGACAGGCGAAAAGTATATTTTCTGTGACGAGCTCGATCGGCTACTTAACGAAAAAAGAATTTACTCGATTCGCATTTCTCATGCGCGTTTTGCCAAAGAAGATTTAGAGGTCAGACCCTACAGCGTTCGAATCTGTTCTTGGGCGGTCGATCTAGCCATAGTTGTTTGCGGAGAAAGATTTCGTTCACCTTCGATGGTTGTGCACCGACAAAACTGGGATCAAGATGCTGTCGCGTCGCAAATTCAAAGAATTCAATCGGAACATGTCAGCCAGCCACAAAAAATCAAAGATTTCGAAAATAAACTGACTGTGAAATCTGCCGGGATACAAGCTTGGTTTCAGCCCACTCAAGAGCGCATCTGGGACCGTGCCGTGTTAAATTTCACCGGCGTTAATGCCGAGGCCCTCGCTCAGTTGCTTTTTAAAAAGTTAGGTCTCGAGGCCCCTCAAGCCTGGCAAATGATCGAAACTACGAATATGTGCCGATGGGGCGTGACTCGAATGTATCAGAATTGGTGGGAGCCCCTGCCAAAAGACGATATTTTACGGGGTTTATTGATTTTTGATGCAAAGATTTTAGATGCCAAAGATTTCGCGGATTTGGTACTTTCCAGCTATGAAGAGATCCAGCAGCTGCAGACCTGGTAAGGCAAAGGGGCTATCCCTATGAGCCAAGCCCAAGAAAAATTCATCATTTTAAAAAAAACCAAATATGGTGAAGCTGATCTGATTTTGCAGGCGTTATCTGTTCATGGTGAAAAAGTTTCATTCATTGCGCGCTCGGCTTTGAAAAGCAAAAAACGTTTTGGCGGTGGCATACTTGAGCCCACTCATTTTGTTCAGTTTACTTACAAACAAAGTGCAGACACCTCGCGACTGCATGTTTTGCAAGAAGCGACCTTGATTAATGATTTTTCAGGATTACGTAAAACCTATGACCATCTTGAATTCGCACTGCATGTCTTAGAATGCGTTGGACGTGTAAGCCAAGAAGGCGACCGAGATTCTGAGTTTCTTTTCAATTTACTGGGGCACTCGTTACGTGCGATTGAAAGCACTGAAAGTGTGTTGATATTAAAAATGCATTTCTATTTGAAATTTATGATGCAACAGGGGGTATTGACACCTGAACCTTGGATGTCGCCGTTCTTGCGTGCCAATATTTCT
>JANNCH010000345.1:0-4484 GCA_031386315.1 Pseudobdellovibrionaceae bacterium | reverse complement strand
GAGGATTCTGCATATTTTGAAAATTGCTAGTTGAAACCTTCGAACTTGAAAGTATGCTATCCTTCAAAACGATGCAAGACATGTGAAAAACCCTCCAAATGGCGAATTTTTTTGATCAAATCTACAGGACTAAAGTTGTGCAATTAATTCAATTAAATGAGGACTCGCTCTAGCTTTCAATACTAACTGCTAGAATACTTAAGAGATTGAAGAAATTCGCCGATTAAATAAACAATGAGTTTTCACAGTTTTATTTCTAATTTAAAGCTGGCTATCGTTGTATCCAGTATTTCTGGAGCTGCTTGGGCTTATGTCGTAAAAAGTGGCGATACTCTATCAACTATCGCTGCTAAACAAATTTCTAAAAAAGTCTATGGCAAGAGTGGCAGCTTAAAAAAAATCATTGCTCTCAATCCACAGATTAAAAATCCAGATTTTATCAAACTTGGTGATCAAGTTATAGTCTCAAATGATCAGTCGATACTTGCAAAGGCTGAAACAAAATTTTTTCCTCAAGTGTTGCGTTCACCCGCAGAAGCAGTACCTGCACTTTCAGAACCAGAGACTTCATCAATAAAAGAGGCAACCCCACAAGGGTATTACTTGTTTTCCATTGAACCAGAATTTATATCCACCAAATTGCAAGGCACAGACAGTTCAACAGGGGCTAGTGCAAACCTTGTTTCAAAATCAAATTATGGATTACGCACAAGCTATAGCCAAGTTTGGAATTCAAAATTTCAAACAAAGTTTTTCTTCGGACTAACGAAGCTTAGCATCAAAGAACCCAGTTCTGGAGGAACGCTCTCAAACGCTGATCAAACAATGTACTCCTACGGAGCAACATTGCAGTTCAAACTAAGCGAAAATTTTATAATTGGCAGTGGTTTGGGCGTTACTCAAAGACCGTATTTGAGAGCTATTTCTTCAACTTTGGTGGCTCTTGATGCAACTTCAGTACCGTCCGCTTTGATAGATGCAAGCTATAATTTATTAAAGGTTACTCCTTTTACTTTAGGAGCAGCATTTCATACTAGCTTAGACTTACCGGTCAGTGAAAATGCTTATAGTACAAAACTTAATCCATCTTACGGCGCGAGCATTTATGTCAGACATGATGTGAACCCTAGTTTTCAAACAGAACTGGGTCTCAGGGGTCTTTATCAAATTGAAAACACGACAATTGTTGACCAGTCACAAACTGATTACGGAATTTATCTGATGCTTCACTATTCTTTTGGCAAAACCTCTAAAGTGGAGCAAAAGAAATGATTTTTTCAATAAAAGCATCAAAGCCGATTCTTATTCAAAAAATATTTGTCGGTATAATGGCAATTTTTCTTTCCTCATGCAGTCTCCAAGGCAATGAATCCACTCTAGATTCCACTTTTCGCCCCGGTCTAGGGAATCAAAATGCAACTCCACTCGCGACTAATACTGCAATATCCGTAGTTAAGAACGTTGTTAAAACAGGAATTCTTTCAGCAACCGATGCAAACCCAAACGACACTCTAACATACTCTTTAGTCACACAAGGAACTCTAGGCATTGTAGCTATGACAAATGCGATCACTGGTGCATTTACTTACACACCAAACAACAACGTGATCGGATCTGATTCGTTTACATTTAAAGTTAACGATGGAAAAATAGATTCAAATACGGCTACCGTGACGGTAACCATTTATGATCCCAGTACCCCACCTGTGGCAACGGCCATTACGCCGACGGCATTTAATGAAGATACTCAAAGTGGTCTCATTACACTTTCATACTCCGATATTGATGCAGATCTTGCAACCACATGTACGATTTCTAATCTCACAAATGTTATAGTTACCCAAGCATGCGCCTGTGATGTTTCTGGCGTTTGTACTCTAAAAGTCACCGGAACTGCAAATTCAAACGGAGCAGCTTCGTTCGGTTACAAAGTAACTGCGAACGGACAGGACTCTAATATCACGACAGCAACCTTAAGCATTGTGGCTGTCAATGATGTGCCTATAGCGTCAACAGGTACACTTACTACAAATGAAGATACGACAGGAATTGGAATATTGGTCGCAACCGATGTTGAGGGCTCCACATTGACCTATACAGTCGTTGCCAATGGTACACACGGAACTGTGACTATTACTAATGCAGCAGCAGGAGCATATAGCTATGTTCCCGTTGCCAATTATAATGGTACCGATTCATTCACATTCAAAGCTAATGATGGACTCACTGATTCAAATACAGCAACCATCAATGTCACTGTCACATCTGTCAATGATGCACCCATTGCAACTTCGCAGTCCCCCACTGTCAGTTATAAAATTGGTAGCGCCTTAACACTTGCAGCCACAGATGCCGATGGGAATCTGCTCACCTATGCAATTGTTTCTGGTCCTGCTCATGGAGCTTTAAGCGGCACCGCACCTAATCTGACTTATACACCTACACTTGGATATGCGGGCTCGGACTCATTTACGTTTAAGGTCAACGATGGAACTGTCGACTCGACCGTTGCGACAGTATCAATCACGATACCAATACCCGCTGCGCCAAGCTCACTGAGCTATAGCTCGCCAACAGCCATCTATGTATACAACCACACAAGTAGTCTGTTAACGAATGACATCGCTAATAACACCCCTACCGTTACTAACGCAGTCGACACTTATTCCATAAACCCAAATCTGACGACTAATACTGGTCTCGACTTCGATACGAGCACAGGTGTGATCTCAGGCAAGCCAAATCAAACTTCATCCGTTACTACATATACCATTACGGCAACAAATGTCTCTGGCAGTACGACGACAACAATTAGCATTCGCACAGGTCCTGGCTTTTTAGTAAATAGCCTTGCTGATACTGGAAATGATGCCTCTACAGTGAATGATTGCGATACAGACCCCGGAGTCGCTAAGATCTGCACTCTTCGCGCAGCTATAGAACAAATTAATACCTGGCTAGGATTTTTTATTGTGATTATTCCATCGGGAACGATCACTCTAACTTCAACTATAACCTTACAAACTCAAATGGAAATAATTGGGGCATCACAAACAACAACAATTCTTACTGGCGGAAATCAGGCTGTGAAATTTTTTGATGTAACAGCTTTCGGACTAACTATAACTGACTTAACTATGACCAATGCTACAAATAAAGCAATTACTGTAGGGGTTACAGGAGGTTTAACTCTTAAAAGAATCACAATGAGTTATTTTACTTCTGGTACAACGGGCGGAGCAATCAGTACAAACGGATCCCTTGATATTTCAGAAAGCAGATTTGAAAGTAACACCGGAACACAGGGCGGAGCCATCTATGTATCAGGAGGAGCATCACTTACTGTTGACGCAACATATTTTCTGTCGAACCGCGCTACAATTGCAGGAACATGTGGGACCGGCAATGGAGGTGGAGCCATTGCAATTGCATCGGGTGGTCTCGATCTATCAAAATCTCTGTTTGAACTAAACTCAGCAACCTCATGTGGTGGTGCTTTAAGTCTTAAGTCTGGTGGTACTAAAAATATAGTAGACACAACTTTTTCAGGAAATACTGCCAGTGGTGCATCTGCCATTTATACAATGACTGGTTTTAGCTATTGCATCAACTGCACCATAGCAGGCAATTCAGATTCTGGTGGTAGCTATGGACCTGTTAGACGAAACAGTGGAACAATGGCATTCTACAGTACGATAATAGCTGGAAATTGGATCAGTGCAGGCACAGTGCCTAAAAACTGTAGTGGGACAATGGATGATCAAGGAAATAATATTTCAGATCTTGCCGACTGTGGCCTTGCTAGCGGCAATAACACAGACCCGAAAATCAATCCTCTCGCAAATAATGGCGGCTATACAAAAACCTTCTCATTGCAAGTGGGATCGCCAGCTATTGATTCTGGTAACAACGGATTCTGCGGCACTAATGATCAAAGAGGCCCTGGCTTTAACCGTATCGTTAATGGAACTTGCGATATTGGTGCTTTTGAGAAGCAATAATTTTTGCCGATTAGGGCAGCGAAAACTGCAATTTTTCGCTGCGCCTCCCATTCGAAACGCTAAATATCAACATTGCTATCAAATTTAAAAGCTAACTGGTAAGCTGTAGGCCCGAAGGGGCTTAAGATTCAATTTAGACTCAAACATGCAGAGCTGAACAAAGACGTCACTTCTACAGAGCTAAAAGCGGCAAAAGAAAATGAATGTAACGTCATAGATCTTGAAGAAAAAAGACAAGCGAATGCCTCAGCTACGGTCGCTGATGCGGAGCCTTCCGGCTCTGACCCCCGATTTAACAATCTGGGGATCACTGGTTCGCAAGTTGTTGGATTTGGTAGGAGATACCGGACTCGAACCGATGACATCCACCTTGTAAGGGTGGCGCTCTACCAACTGAGCTAATCTCCTATCGATTGGAAGAAGTCTTTTGTAGCAAGACTCCCCCACGATGTCTACGCGAATTTTATCTAGAAGTTAATTTTT
>JANNCH010000266.1:0-3162 GCA_031386315.1 Pseudobdellovibrionaceae bacterium | reverse complement strand
CCTCTTCAGCAATGGCAGCCCAGTGATCGCCTGAGCCCACCCCTTGAACATAGAGTTGATTTCGCAGTCTTCCGATCATATCCATATTTAAGTAAGCCACTATGTCTTGAGAAGCTTTGCGTTTGTTTACTTTTGCATAGTCCTGCAACCAGTGCGATGAACCTAAAATACCAATCTCTTCACCCGACCAGATAGCAACGATTAAATCTTTTTTCAAACTTTGCGGGTTTCTTTTGTTTTGCTCTGAAAAATAATGGGCAAGTTCCATGACACCGGCCACTCCCGAAGCATTGTCGTCGGCTCCGTAGTGGGTCAGACCCAATTCAGCTTTTTTAGCAAGCGAGCTGCCAGCTTCGCCATGACCCAAGTGATCCCCGTGGGCACCGATCATAATGCTTTTTTTAGCGCCCCCGCGCGCTTTTAATTTTGCCACCACATTGACGCCTTTGGCGCGATCAAATTGAAGATCAATTTGTGCCTTTAAATATGTTGATGGGATCACGAACCCGTCAACGGCCTCGCCTTTATCTAAGCGAGCTTGTAACGAAGTCAGATCTTGACCTGCGTACTTTATAAATTCGATGGCTGCCGGAGTTGACAGTTTTAAAACAGCTAGACTGCTATCGGACAAAGCCCCGTCGTATTTAAGTTGGCCAAATTTTTCACGCAACTCAGTGCGTGGGCCATTCACAAAGATAATTCCGACGGCGCCTTCATTTTTAGCCACAGTGACTTTGTGTTGATATCTCGCATAGGTATTAAAGTAATGTCGTCTTTCGCTTGAAACATCTAAGGGGATATCTGCTAGCACAACAACCCATTTACCCTTCACATCTAGACCACGATAGGAATCATAGGCTGGATCTTTTTCAGAGGCCGGCGCTTTGATACCGTAGCCTGCAAAAACCACCGGCGCTTCACGAAAACTTCCTGTATGACTGAAAGAAAGGGGCTCAAAATCTTGAGACAATTGATATTTTTTTGCAAAAGATCCAACTGCTTCCAGCGAATTCTTTTCGCCTAATTTCACTCCCGAAGTGAATTCAAAGGATTGAAAGAATGAGCCTTGAGGTCCCATTCCGACAAAGCCCCAGGCTTTTAAAATATCGGCCATTTTTTGCGTATATATAGCTTCCGTATTTGCACCCGTCTTACGGCCAGCGAACTCATCCGATGCTAAATAATAAACCCATGTCTTAATATCGCCTGCAGAAATTTGCGGATCCAATGTGCGAGCCATTGGTATCTTTGCCGGTAAGCCCAATAGCTTTCTGGCTTGAACATCATCCCAATCAGCAATAAAGATTTGTGAATCACCCTTGGCATTTCTCTGGGTCCAAGAAAGCTGATCTCCTTTGGGAGTAAACACTGGTAAGCCATCGAAATCTTGATTGAAGGTCACACGCACAGGTGTATTTTTACCCAAAGTATCTACGATAAAGAGCTCAAAGTTAGCGTAGCCGTATACGCTAGACCCAAAAATTATATAATCACCCGATGGATGAAAGTAGGGGGCCCAGGACATGGATTTCAAATGTGTGACTTGGCGCTGATCACTGCCATCCACATTCATCGTGTAAATTTCTGCAGTCATACCGTTGGCAGAAAAACGTCTCCAGGTGATTTTTTTACCATCGGCACTGAAGAAGGGACCGCCATCATAACCCTTGCTGTCTGTGAGACGCTTGAGCTGGCTGCCGTCTGATTTCATGATGTAGATGTCCATCATGAAAGAGGCATCTTGCGTGAAAAGCTTTTGATCTTCATCTGATAATTTATCCGTGTAGGCTGAGCGATTCGAAGCAAAAGCAATCCACTGGCCATCGGGCGAGTATGAAGCTTCGGCATCATAGCCTTTTTCGCGAGTTAGGCGCTGTAACTTTTTACCCTGAAGATCAGATGAAAAAATGTCATAATTTTCATCAAAGTTCCAGGCATAGCGACCCTTCACTGGTTTCTTGCGGGTCTCGATCTCGTCGTCACTTTTCTTTTTCCACTGAGAATCTAAGTGCGTTGATGAATAAAGGACCTTTTTAAGTGAGGAGTGAATCCAACCACAGGTGGTCTTGCCAAAACCTGGCGACACACGCTGAGTGGCCCCGCTGGCTAAATCCAAAATATACATTTGATAAAATGGATTGCCGGGTTCCCTTTCACTTTGAAAGATCATTTTTTTACCGTCGGCACTGAAGTAACCCTCACCCGACTTAGGCCCTACAAAAGTCATCTGATGGGGATTGGCCAACAAAGTATTTGCCTCACCTTGCACCTGACTTTGTGTTCTCGCAGTTTGATCTGCATGACCACTGGTATGTTTTTGGATGGCCAAGGCCGCTTCTGCTGTTGCAACTTTGTTGGTTTGTTTGCCTGAACAAGAAGTAAGACAAGATCCAAAAAGTGCAACAATTGTCGTTATATAAATTATTTTTTTCATAGCTTGCATGAGCCTATTTCATTCCCTAAACTAAAGTCAAACAAGGAGCTTTTGTGATTCAAAAACAAAGATCGAAATTAATATCAAAAGCTCTGTTTTTATTTCGTATGATGATGCTGATAGCTTTGACCAGCTGTGCCAGCGGCAAAAGCAGCTACAAATCCCTCTCTTACACGCCGGATCTTTTCGCAAAAGTGGACTTTGTTAAACACGATGAGTATGGCACTATGAAGTCCTATTTAGCACTCAATGTGAATTTCGTCCCCGTTAAAGAATTACGCCAACGCCTAGAAACAGAAATTGCCAATGAATTGAAATCACGCCCCGAAGCCCATATTACCGTGATCACTCCGATGGAATACGACAAGGTCCTCGCTAAAAAAATAAAAATGCGTGAAATCAATGCTCTGGCCGATAAACTAAAAATTCAGGATTCAAGTTTTAAGCCCATATGCATTGGCAAAGGCAGTGCGCAATCAAATGGCGATACGGCAGACACTTACTTTGTCGTCGTGAGTACGGATGCACTTTTTCACTTGCGCGCTGAAGTTCAAAAGCTTTTCATCAGCAAAGGCGGTTTAGCCGCTGACTTCAATCCCGAAAACTTCTATCCACACATCACCCTGGGCTTCACCCAAAGAGATCTACATTTCGACGACGGGATCGTGAAGGACGAACGCAGCTGCCTCTATCGATTGCACGAGTAATTCAATGTCTAAGATCCAGTG
>JANNCH010000257.1:0-4655 GCA_031386315.1 Pseudobdellovibrionaceae bacterium | reverse complement strand
TGCTCATTTTAGATTTCCCATCAATACCAATGAGGCGTCCCGTTGTACCCACCAATGGTTTCACGTCTTTAAAACACTGCACAGAATAGGTATGATTAAAGCGACGTGCGATCTCGTTAGTCTGTTCGATCATAGGGTGTTGATCTTCACCGACTGGGACCACATCTGCTTTGAAAGCCAAAATGTCAGCAGCTTGGCTCACAGGATAAACTAGAAATCCTGCAGGTAAGCTTTCTTCCATATTCTTTTGCTTGATCTCTTCTTTGATCGTCGGATTGCGCATCAAACGTGACACTGTCACCAAATTCATAAAGTGCATGGTCAACTCATAAAGCTCTGGAACTTTGGATTGAATAAAAAAAGTACTTTTTGCCGGATCCAAACCCACCGCTAAATAATCCAAAGCCACTTGATGAATATTTTCTTTCACCTGCTCAGGACGATCATAATAATCCGTCAAGGCCTGCGTATCAGCGATAATAACAAATTGCTCGTACTCGTCTTGAAGTTTCACGCGGTTGGCCAGTGATCCAACATAATGTCCTAAATGCAATGGCCCCGTGGGTCTATCCCCGGTCAAAATAACAGGCTTCATGAGTGCTCCCCTTGATAGGTTATTCATAACAAGGTCTGCCAAGCATTTCAAGGCAAGAGCCTAGCATCAACAGAGCCTCAACTGATGTGCTCTATTCGGCTTTCCAGGCATTTATTTTTTTAAGTAGCCACCCCGATCCATACAATACAACACCCGTTACTAACAAACTCAGGATACGTATACCCGAAGCCGAGTGACTAGCATCGTAAAGCAAGGCTTTAAGACTTGTGATCGTCAACACCAACAAAGAAGATTTCGCCAGCGCGGCATCTTTGCGCACATAACCCACAACAAGGATGGCAATTGAATACAGTGCCCACAAAACAGACACGGCCAATGAGCCCGTATCGTAACCTATGCGGTAAAGCATCAAAACTGCCAACAAATGCAACAAACCCAAAAAGAGCTGCGTCTGATTTTTAACCAATCGGCTGCCCTGCAAATAATAAAACAATCCTAGTCCCACGGTGACCGCCGCAGATAAAGAAGTTTCCCAAGTAGAATGATCGAAAAGATTGTAACAAGTTTTTGCGAATTCAATGGCACCGATAAGAAGAAAAAATGCCTTCAAAACGCGCGAAGTTTTTTGGTACAAGGCTTTTTTCTCAGAAATATAGACCGCTAAAATAAATACAGGCAATAGCCATGTCTTCATTCCATCAGGCAAGAGCACTAGATACCCTGAGTGAAATAAAATAACCCCCATAAAACAGGCAACCATTTCTTGGCTGTTTAATTCTTTGATATGCTTTTTTGCACTTTTCATTATGAAGAAAATAAATGCAACAAAACCCAACGAAATCCACGGTGCCAATGTCGCATCAAATTTATTTAGAAAATAATAAGTGGCACCGTAAAAAAACAACAACACCGGTAGATGCGCCACAGCCTCCCTATGCGAAAGCGGACTTGCATGTTTTATTGAATAATAATAGACGCCATAGCAAAAAAGCATAAATTGAGCGATCAGCACCCCAATAACCGTCAGTAAATCAAATGGATCAGATACACTCGCCATCAAGAAAGTAAATACGCCAATCCCTAGATAACATCCTAGCAAGGTCAACGTGCGCGTGCGCAAATAACTCGCGAGCATTGAAAACAAGCCAGCCCAAAGAATAAAAAAGCTCGCGGTGTAAACAAGATCAGCCCGAACACTACCCAATAAAATAGGCGCAACATAAGTGCCCACACAGGTCAAAACTGCAAAAAGTTCATTCTGGTGCTCTTTGTATTGATGCAGACAAAGTGCGGTGACCCCAACACCAAGCAGCAACGCAATTTCTTGCGAAACGATCCCAAAATAAAGACTCGAACTATAGGCTGCAATAAACAAAACAATAGCCCCGCCCGCCGACAAATAACTGCGGTAAGAGCTGTCGATTTTTTTCAACAGAAGTCCGCCAGCAACGAGTGCCAGCCCCAGCAAGCTGAGTAGTCCCCACTGACGTACTGGAGTCAACCAACCCGAGTCGATCGCCAAACGAACAATAAAGATTGCGGCCATAACAAAACAAATAGTCGAAACGATTGGCAACAATTGCGCAGAAGAAGCGCGAGGTGTTTTTTCTTTATTAGGCGCCACATAATTGTGACTGACGATTGGACGATCCACCGTTACAGGTCCTGGAGAAGCGCTCATTGGGCTGGCAGCTGTTGTTTTTGGAATACCGCCAGAAATGACGTAATCAATCAGTTTGCTATGCTTTTGCGAAAGCTCATCGATTTTCAATTCTAGTGCTTCAACTCTTTTTACGAGATCTAAATTTTCATTATTCATAAACAAAATGCTACGTAGTATTTTTGCATTTGCATACGAAAATTCTTCGTCTATTGCATTTCGTTTTCCGAATGGACCTTGCTTGTGTTCAGTATCCGCCGTATATTGCACCACATGATTTGGCCATTTATTTATCTTTCTTATCTCAGTCTGTTTATTTTTGGCCTGACCGATAATGTCCGCGGTCCTTTATTTCCAGAAATACTCAAAGAATTTGCTGTGAGTGACACCATGGGTTCGGCTATGTTCGCAATCAGCTCTGCCTCTGGAGTTTGCGCCAGCTTTTTTGCCCGGCACTTACTTCGTCGTTACAATCGTCGCTCGGTTTTGCAAGGAGCATCCTGCGCCCTTATCTTTTCGCTGATTGGACTTGCCAGTTCTCCGAATTTTTATGTTTTTTTATTTTTCAGTGTTTTGTTTGGATCTAGTCTTGGAATCATAGGTTTGATTCCAAATGTGTTGGTTGCCATGGGCTCTAGCCCCGAGCGCAAACAACAGCTGCTGTCTGGCTTGCACTCGATGTATGGTATTGCCAGTTTTCTGTCCCCCATTCTTGCTGCTTCAGTTCAATATTTAACAGGCAGTTGGCGCTATACCTTTGCAGTTCTGATTATTGCGCCGATTATGTTGATTTATTATTCGAATCACAAAAGCCATCACTCACTTCATCAAAAGCCACAACCCCAAAGTGATTCCAATAAAAAAGATCGTCGCAAAAATTTAAAGCCTCAGCTTTATATGGCCAGCATGCTTAGCTTTTGCGTGGCCGCAGAAATTTTAATTTCTTCGCGCTTGGCGCTATTCATGCGTCGCGCTTGGAATTACGACATGGAACAATCAAGCCTGTATGTTACTTACTTTTTTATCAGCATGTTGATCGGCCGCCTGCTTTTCGCGGTTATTAAACTTAAAACTAGTATTCGCAACCAACTCACTGTTTCTGCAATTTTATCAGCCATCTTTATTACTTTAGGTGTTTATGTCCACCCTCTCTTTTTACCTCTTGTAGGTTTCACTGTTGCACCTTATTACCCTCTGTCAATCACATGGATTTCGACTAAATTTCCAGAGGATTTAGATACGGCGGTTTCATATATGATGACGATTGATTCGGTGATGTTGGTGGTGATGCATCTAGGGGTTGGAAAACTAACAGATCATTTTGGAATTACAAAGGCCCTGTTGATAGGACCTGTCTTCTTGCTTATATCACTGATACTTGTGAACGGTTTTGAATACTTTTTTGAACGCGAAAAAAGAACTAAACCTTCATCAGGTATTTAACTTCTCTCATAATGAATGACATACGACCTTGCAGATCTGCCAAGGTTTCAATATTGGCGCGCAACTGTGAAAGTGCATCGACATCCGTCACTGGTGTTTCAGACATCTCATGATAAACCTGTTGTGAAGGCAATGCAGAGGCAAGAGTTTCCCAGTAAGCATCCGCTTGAGCGGCTTCGTTATTTGGTGATTCAATTACTCTCATTTTATCTCCTTCGCGATGTTTTTTTCATCGCACAGTCATGTCGGCACTGGCATATCTGAACAGTCGTGCCGCACAATCATCAAGTCTAGTCAGTTTTCTAAAGGCACAACAACTTAAATATACTTACATAGATTTTTTTCAATACTCGCACTGAAGTGAGCTTGCATCGGTTTCAGCTAAATGCACACGATCAGAACCCGACGGCAGATATGTTGCCATAACGGAACCACCCTGATCTTTGTGTTTTAATCCTAAAACGTGACCCATCTCGTGTATAAGCAAGGCTTCCACATTCACAGCATTTCCAGTGGCCGCTTGATTAAAATAATAGTTAAACTGACCATTGATGCGGATATCAGCTTCTTTGATCTGATCTCCAACCCAATAGATGCTGGTACGGGCTTGCTCTGAAGAACGATCGGCTTCCCAATTTTTCATTAGATAAATAATGTTTGAACCGTCTTTAATAGGATTGATGGGGCCCGTGAGTGGCTGAGTGACGATTTCAAAAAGTTTACGACCTGCTTGCTTTTCCCAAACGTCAGCCGCGGATTGAATGGCTGCATGGTATTCACTAGGTACAGAAGAGTGCACATACATAGTTATAGGAATGCTGCCTTTCCACGAGATTCGCTCGCCGTAGACATTCTGCACAAAACCACAGTCATCTTGAGACTTGGGTGCACAGGCTTGAATACTAAGGCCGGTAGCAATTAGAACTGCGGCCGTTATCCACTTCAACATCACGAGCTACCTCCATGACCTTCACTAATGCAGGGTCGAGGCCACAT
>JANNCH010000202.1:0-1977 GCA_031386315.1 Pseudobdellovibrionaceae bacterium | reverse complement strand
CTGTGGTATTTACGAGTGCTAAATATAACAACGGAATCGAAGACCTTTTTGAGCTTATCGAGCATGTGTCTGAAAAAATGCATATGCGTATTACGACTTCAGAACTCAATGATTTCTTCTTTGAAACTATTCGTAAAGCACCGGCTCCGGTTTATGCTACTAAGAATGTGAAGTTCTATTATTTGACTCAGACCTATCAAGTGCCACCGGCATTCATTGCTTTTGCAAATCATCCAGATGGAGTTACGACTTCTTATCGTCGCTTTTTGATCAAAAACATCAAAGAGCGTTGGGATCTTCATGGGGTTCCAATACGTATTTTCTGTATGAAAACCAGTAGCCGTCGCGAGAACAGCAATGGTTAGTCATGGTTAAAAGAGGTTCTTGGCGAACACGTTTTGGTTTTTATCTCTTGGCCATTGGCTCTGCCTGTGGTCTGGGGAATATGTGGCGATTCCCCTATGTCGTAGGTGAAAATGGGGGCGGCGCTTTTATTTTGATTTATGTTTTGCTAGCGCTACTCATCGGAGCACCGCTTTTAATCAGTGAGTTGATCATTGGTAAGCGCAGTCGTAAAAGTGTGATCGTAGCAACCCAAGAATTAAGCTTAAAGGCGGGTCGGTCCTTTCGTTGGGTGGGTCGTTTTGCACTCATTCTTAGTATTATTGTACTTTCATATTACGCCGTCATCAGTGGTTGGGTATTGCATTTCTTAAGTCAGTTCTTTGTCGAAATGTTTTCTAAAAGCGATGTGTATGGGAATAATGCTCCCCTCACAGTATTGATGAAAAATGGTTGGCTGCAGTTTTTGTTAGCCAGTGCCCATTTATTGATAGCCTTGGTTGTTGTTGTGAAGGGCGTGCAAGAGGGGTTAGAAAAGTGGATCAGCTATATGATGCCACTTTTTGCGGGTCTTGTGATTTTACTCGTGGTTAGATCGCTGTCATTGCCATCTACGAATGATGTTTTAAGATTTCTTTTTTACCCGGACTTTTCAAAGCTCACGTACAGTTCATTGATTCATGCTTTGGGTCATGTGTTTTTCACTCTGAGTGTCGGGTTCGGGACTATGGTCACCTTTGGTAGCTATATGCGCGAAGAGGACCATGTGCCTTCAGCAGGCTTTCGTGTGGCCATTGTGGATACCGTGATTTCTCTTGTTGCCGTTGTGATGTTGTTTCCGGTCGCCTTTCAGGCTTCCAATGCTCCCCTAACGGACCCTGCACTATTGTTTGAAGTATTACCTAAATTTCTAGTGAGTTTGCCGGGTGGTAAGTTTTTTGGATTGTTGTTCTTTTTATGTCTATATATGGCAGCTTTAAACGCTAGTATTGGTCTATTAGAGGTCGTAGTCTCGAACATCACTGACATGTATAAAAAAATCAAACGTTCACAAGCAACATGGCTTGCGGGGACTTTAGCTTTGGTCTTGACTGTCTTGCCATCGCTTTCAAGCAGTGTATTTGAAAACGTTAAGCCCCATGAACGTAGTTTGATCGAAGGCATGGATTCTGTCTTAATCAATTGGATTTTGCCGCTGGTTGTTCTTGGCATTTGTATCGCCTTTGTGAGGGGAACAACAGATCAAGAAAAAGAGCAGGCTTTCGTTGATCGCAATAAGTTCATTAGCGTGAGTATGTATCCGAATTGGTTATTTGTGATAAAATACGTTGCACCCGCGATTATAGTGCTGGGCTTTATGCTGCAAATTATCGGATTGATTCTCGAAAAATAGCTAGAAGTTTGCCTTTTTCTGGAATTTGCGTGGGGCAAGGGTTTTGTCTTTACAGCAGTGATTGGTATAATTCGATAATATGGCCATCCGTGAGCATGCCTTTCTCAGGGCCACGATGGCCAATGCCGTTCGGTTAAGAGGATTTAAACCTCGTCGTTTTCGACAGAGCTGAGCATTCTTGTTTTGTACAGTGGCTCAAACGAAAACCCTGCGAGAGTACTCACAGGGTTCCTTTTTATTAG
>JANNCH010000486.1:0-2006 GCA_031386315.1 Pseudobdellovibrionaceae bacterium | reverse complement strand
TGACCGTCTTGCCGGTCCCGACGCCTGCGGTCGCAAAGGTGCCGCTTGCCGGATTGTTGAGACGCACGCTGGTTTCACCGGGGGCGGCGTTATTGAGGGCGTAGTTCACGCTGGTGAGAGTCGCAGTGGTCAGGCCATCATAGGTCTTCGTCACCGCCCCGATGAGCGTCGCACTGACCGGGCGCACGGTGATTGACCCGGTCGCGCCGGTCAGCGCGGTTGGCAGGATATAATTCGTCAGCAACGTCCCGGACGCCGCTGCAAATGCCGTGGCATCAAGGGCTGCGCTGATGCTGATACCGGTCCCGACATTCTGGCTGGCGAAGGTGCCGGTCGGCTGGTTGATGGTTGCGGTTTCGCTCCCGGCAAAACCTGACACGGTGATGCTGCCATTCGCCAGTGTCGCCGTTGCGCTGTTATCATAGACCTTGGAAATCGTCGTGTTGAGCGCCGCCGTTAGCTGTCTGCGGCTTATCGCGCCGATCGCGCCGGTCGCGCTGGTTGGCAGGATATAGTTGGTCAGCAATGTGCCAGAGCCAGCCCCGAAGTTTGGACCAACCAGGGCGGCGTTCACCGTGATGCCGGTGCCAACATCCTTGCCGACATAGCTGCCCGTCAACGGCGTTACAGTCAGTGTTTCGCCGTCAACCAGATTGAGGATCTGGAAATTTGCAGCCGCGAGGCTGGCCTCGGTCGTCCCGTCATAAACCTTGCTTGCCGTGCCGGTCAGCACAGCCGTCAATGTGCGGCGGTTGACCGTGCCGAGCAGCGCGGAAACACTTGGGCTAGTCAGGGCATAGTTGCTCGCGCCAGCCCCACCCAGCGTCAGCGCCGCCACGGTTACCCGTTTGCGGGTGCCCACATTGGCGGTGTCATAGCTGCCAGTTTGCGCGCCCGACACGGTGACAACTTCGGTGCCAAGGACATTGCCGAGGGTCAGCGTTGCAGCGCTGAGGTTGGCGATGGTCGTACCATCATAGGTTTTGCTGATGGTCCCACCCAGTGACACCGTCACCGGGCGGGCCGTGATCGTCCCGACAGCGCCGGTGATCAACCCTACAACGTCGTAATTGTCCAGGACGGTGTTCGGGCCGGGTGTTGCGTCGACAAATTCCGGGTCGATCGTGACGATGATCCCGGTCCCGACATTGGCGGTTGCATAGTCGCCCGGCGCACGGGTCACGATGATGCTCTCGCCGTCGACAAGGTTGGACAGCACGATATTTGACGGGTCAATCAACACCGCAGTTGACCCGTCGTAGCCCTTGCTGACGGTTCCGGTCAGAGTCACGTTCAGCAGGCGGCTGCGGATCTCGCCAACGGTGCCCGTTGCCAGGGCAGGGGTGCTGTAGTTGGAAAGATTTGTGCCCTGGTTGGCAGCGAAATCGCTGGCGGTGAGCGCCGACTGGACACCGAGAAATGATGCGGCATCCTTGGTGTCATACGCCCCGACGGTCCGTGTGATCGTCGCGCCCTGACCCTGCACAAAGCCCGACACCGCAAAATTCGATGTGTTCAGGGTGGCAAGTGTGTTGCCGTCATAGGTTTTGCTGACCAGCCCGACCAGCGACGCGCTGAGCGGCCGCGGGGTAACCTGGCCGATCAACCCGGTCAGCGTCGCGGGCAGCCGGTAGTTCGACAGCAGCGTGTTTCCAGTCGCCGTGACGCCTTGCGGGTTCAGGGTGAGCGTCACGCTGATCCCGGTCCCGGCGTCGGCCGCGACCAGGGTGCCGCTCATGTTGGTGCCTGTCGCGCCGTCGCCGCCGACAAAGCCGGTCAGGCTGATGTTACCGCCAGTCAGCCCGATATTACGTCCGCCATCATAGACCTTGGTCGTGGTCCCGATCAGCGACCCGGCCAGGTCACGCTGGGTGATGGTCCCGATCGACCCGGTAGCGCTCCCCGGTAGCTGGTAATTCGACAGCAAGCTGGCTCCGTTGGCGGCCAGCGTAACCGTCGCAGAAACCGACAGGAGTGACCCAACGTTCGCGCTTGCATAGCTGCCG
>JANNCH010000117.1:0-11863 GCA_031386315.1 Pseudobdellovibrionaceae bacterium | reverse complement strand
CCAAAAACGGGGGCCATTTTGCCTGCGACAGAGGCGGCCCGTGAATTATGGCTGCTAGGTTTAAACAATCATCAAAAGTTTTTTGTAAATCAAAAGCCAGAAACACAGCTGATTGTTGAGGCCTTAGAGCTGGGTCCTTGGTTGCGGGATGATTATTTTCTGCCACTGAGCACAAGTGAAGAGTTAGCAAAAGTCGAAAGGCATGATGGCTGGTCCCATCAGGGATGTAAAATATTAGTTGGATTAAATACCGGCTGCAGTTCTGTGATTGCTCATAAAAAATTAAGCACAGAAATGCATCGAAGAGTCATTCAAAATTTAGCACTCGATTCGAATATACAAATTGTATTGTTGGGCGGTCCAGAGGATACAGACCGCAACAATGTAATTGCACAAGGACTGCCGGTTATTAATACCAATACTGAAGGTGGTTTGCGTGATGGCTTAGTCAGTGTAGCCGCCTGTGATGTGGTTTTAACGGGTGACAGTCTGGGCATGCATATGGCGATCTCGCAAAAGAAATATGTGGTGGCCTGGTTTGGTCCCACGTGTGCGCAAGAAATCGATTTATATGACAGAGGCTCAAAAATATTAGCTCCAGTGACTTGTTCGCCGTGTTGGAAGAGAGATTGCTCTCGAGCGCAAATGTGTTACGATCAGGTATCAGAACAAGAGATCATTCAAGCCATACAAAAGGGAATCGAATTTGTCCGCGAATCTCATAGTTCAAACAGCCTTCCTGGGCGATCTACTGCTGAGTATCCCGCTTTTTAAGCGGGCTCGTTTGCTTTGGCCTGAACAAAAAATATTATTGGTATGTCGCAAAGGCTTCGGGGATTTTTTTAAATATACCGGCCTTGTGGATCACGTCTTTGAAGTTAAAAAAGGCGATGCAAAATCATACAGACAAGCTCTGCAAAATATAAAACAACACAATATCGAACATTTGATTTCACCGCACGAATCGTGGCGCACAGCTTTCTTTTGTCAAAAAATCAAAGCCAAAAGAAAAATCACATTTAAAAAATTTATAAAAGGTTTTTTCTTTGACGACTTGATCGTGTGTGATTATCGTTTGCCAGATCCTTTAAGACAAATGAGTCTTTTGGAAAACTTGGACCCAAAACTAAAAACTTTGATAAGTGAGTATATTCAAAGCGGCAAGCCCTACGCCGTAGCTGATTCGGGGCATCTGAGTGCCACTCCGGAATGGGCTTCTATGGGTTTGCGTACACAGTTTATAAGTGACTTGAAAAGCTTTGAATCCGTTCAGAAAAAATATTCTTTAGAACATTTAGAATTTAAAAAAGTGATTTTAATGTTTCCAGGAAGTGTTTGGGCCACAAAACGCTGGACTGAATCCGGATTCATTCAAACGGGCCAAGATTTGAAATCCCAAGGTTTTGAAGTCATCGTGATGGGTGGCCCGGGCGAAGAAGTACTTAGCGAGCGAGTAGCCGCACAAATCAAAGGATCACTTTGCTTAGCTGGAAAAACATCCATCTATGAATCTGCGTTAGTGATTGCGCATGCTTCATTGGTCATCGGCAATGATAGCGCCGCCTCACATATGGCCAGCATGTGTGAAACACCTCTGATAGCAATGTTCGGCCCCACGATTCTAGAATTCGGCTACCGTCCATGGTCTTCAAAGGCCTACGTCTTAGAAACCCGCGGCCTCAAATGCCGTCCTTGTGGTAAGCACGGACACAAAGAATGCCCCATAGGCACCCTTATCTGCATGAAAGAAATAAGCCCTGAACGCGTCACAAAAAAAGCAATCGAAGTGCTTACGAAGTAGTAGGCGTTTAAATTTTTTATATACAGCAGTGAAAGCTACTAACTACTTACATCCATCCTTGGAACGCTGAACGCCGGCCTTGCTGGCCGCCATTATTTAGTAATTACGAAATATGAAATCGAAATAAGAATCTAAAAAATCAACAACTCTAAAACCATATAGGAAAATTTGCAGAGCCACAATAGTAAGAACTGAGAGCTCCGGCCGAAGCCGAAGTTACTCTTCCGTAAGTTCTTTAACATTGATGTTATATTTCCGAATCTTCCGCAAGAGCGTGTTCTTCGGAATATTCGCCTGCGCCACAGTCTGGTTGATGCGCCCCTTGTTGGCCTTCAATGCGTTGACGATGAATTCTTTTTCCATGCCTTCTTTGAAGACATCGAAATCGAGGGGGCCACTGTAACCGATAGGCATTGTTTTATCGACAACATCTTTTGATGGGAATTTGATCGAATCCGGCAAGCTTTCCGGAGAAATCATCTGCGAGTTTTCAACGATAAAAGCTCTTTCAATCACATTTTCAAGTTCACGAATATTTCCTGGCCAGCGATGTTTCTTTAGAAGCTCTAAAGTCTGGACCTGAATACCATTGATAGTACTGCCGTGTTGTTTCGAAATTTTCTTAATAAAGTGCTGAGCCAACGCTTGAATATCGTCGATGCGATCCCGTAATGGCGGCAAGAAGATAGGCATAACATTCAAACGATAGAATAAATCCTCGCGGAAGGTTCCCTCTTCCATCATCTTTTCTAAATTACGATTGGTCGCTGCGATGATTCGCGTATTGGTTTTGACTTCGCGTGTGCCACCAACGGGGGTGAACTTACGCTCTTGCAAAACGCGCAATAGTTTCACTTGCATATCAGGCTTTAATTCGCCGATCTCGTCTAGAAACAAAGTTCCATTGTTGGCCATTTGAAAACGACCGATTTTTCGTTCCACAGCGCCGGTGAAGGCCCCTTTTTCATGGCCGAAAAGTTCACTCTCCATTAGGTTTTCTGGTATGGCGCCGCAGTTGATGGCGACAAAATTTCCAGATTTGCGAGCCGAGTTGAAGTGAATGGCGCGGGCCACAAGTTCTTTGCCTGTGCCATTTTCGCCACGTATTAGAACTGTTGTATCCACTTTGCAAAGGCGATAAATTAAGTTAAATACCTCAGTCATTTTTTTAGATGAGCCAACAAATTCACTTTCGACATCGTCGTCAAAAATTGGATTAGAGATGGCCAAGCTTGAAATTAATTCACTGGCCTCGAGGCTTTTCCGGACGATGTTGGCGAGCATTTCAGGTTGCACTGGTTTTTCGCAATAGTCGTAGGCACCTTCTTTGATGGCAACAACGGCATCTTGAAGATTCGAGTGTGCTGTCATTAAGACGACGAATGTTTTTGGATCGTGCTCTTTGATCGCGGCAAGCGCTTCTAGACCATTCATTTCTGGCATTTTGACATCCATCAAAACCAAATCGAATTGCTGTTCTTTGACTTTTTCTAAAGCTTCACGACCGTTACTTGCCTCGATGATTGTAAATTCAATTTCTGGCATTGTCGTTTTTAGAATTGAAATCACTGATTTTCTTAATTCTGCTTAATCATATACGATTAAGGTGTTTAATTGATTGGTCATATACGCTCCTCAGCTGATTCATCGGTTTCTTCCATTTGTAACGGCAGCTTGAAACTCACAGTGGTGCCGACACTCACTTGGCTGGTTAGATTTACTTTGCCGCCGTGAAGTTCAATAAAGTACTTCACTAGGTACAGACCCAGGCCTGAGCCCTTGGTTTTCATTTCTTGATCACTTCCACGGGTGAACTTTCCCCAGACTTTATCAAGATCTGCGGCTTGAATGCCTTCTCCGGTATCACGCACTTCTACGATAATATGATCGTCCGTTTCACTCGAAGTGATGAATATATCACCGCCCGAGTGGGTGTATTTGATGGCATTCTCGATGATATTTATCAGGACTTCTTTCATAAGGACGACATCATATTCAACAGAAAACATAGGTTCTAAAGTTGAGTTTATACGAATTGATTTTTCATTTGCCAAAATTTTCAACTGATGAATGGCCTCTTCAATTGTTTCGTTGATATCTGCAGCCTCTTTGTTCACTTTGAAATCTTTTGATTCGACACGTAGTACTTTCAGAATAGATTGGATGTAGCGGTTTAGCTCATCGCTGCTCATGCGTAGCAGCTTGAGGTCCTGTTGCAGTTCGGCCTCTGTATACTGATTGAGCAAACGATCGACAATAGCTTGAATTTTTGCAATGGGTGTTTTGAGGTCATGTGAAATAAGGCTGACAAAGTTATTTTTAAGCTGTTCGAGTTCGTGCAAATATTTTTGCTCTTGTTGCAGATTGAAATTTTTGCGTTCAATCATCGTCGCTTGATAACCTATAAAAATGATCCAGGTTGCAGTGAGTAATACAAATGGTGAGGCCGCAGGAATCCAAAAATAAAAACTATCAAAAATCCAGGCGCTCAAAGCCGCAATCATTGTGCCAAGCCAAACAATAAAGAACAAAGCCACAGACTGGGGGTAACGTGTGATGATAAAAACGACGAGCATTAAAAGTGGAATGAAAAGCAAAGTATAAAGCCAAAAATTAAGACGTTGAATCCAGCGCTTTGCTAAAAGATTGTCGGTCATGTGCGCAATGATTTCAGTACGAGAAAGTGAGCCAATGGGCGTAATATAAAGTGGACCAGTATTGGTTTCAGCACCGATGAGGATGACTTTGTTTGTGAAGGCATTCTTGGGGATGTCGTCGAAAAGAATTTCGCTGAGACTGTATTGTTTGAAGACTTTACTGCTGCCACGGTAGTTAATGCTCACAGCTTGTGATTTTGGAAAGCGAGTCCCTGTGATTTTTTCGGTAAGATGGGGGATTTCATTTCTTTGAGGAAAAATACGACGAATGACGCCATCTTCATCGCGACGAAGTTCGTTAGTACCAATGTTACTGTGCGCTTCATTTGAAAATACTGGATTCAAAACACGTTCTAAGCTGTTAGTCGTCGAAGCCCAGAAAACGCGCGGATCACGAAATAGAGTTTCTTCGTGACGACTCAATTTAACATTGCCAATATTGTCGCCAAAATAAAGCGTAATACCCACTGACCGTGGACCTTGAATTAAAATCTTTTCGAGCAAATTAGTCCAAAGGTGACGATTCCAGTAAAAGCTATCAGTTATGTCTGCGATTTGATCCATTTCGCCGATGTAGTTTGTGCGTTTGTCGTACACCATGGCAAAATCACTTTGTCGAATTGTTACGACAACTACGTCAGTCGATGTTTTTTGGTCACCTCGTAGTTGAAAGCGTTGGTCGTAGGTGGGTAGTTCGTCACTAGAAAGTGCAAGACAGCCAATCACCCAGCAAAGCAAAGATCTCAAGATAACACCACGCCGGCGATTAAAGAATCGCAGTAGGATTTCCCCTCGTAATTTTAAGACTTCATGTTGACTCTTATGCACGCGTCGCAACATAGCAAAAAACTCTCAAAATTCAACTTAAAACAATGCTTTATCTGCCTTTCTGTCTACGTAAAATCATGCTATAATGCTATACCTGAGATCTAGGGTTGGGGCAGAGAATGCAAGTTTTTAATGGAGTTCTGGAACTTATAAAGCGATTGAATGGCGGTTATTCGTCTTCAGTCGTTACAATTGGCAACTTTGATGGGGTCCATCGTGGCCATCAGCGCTTAGTGGAAACCGTTGTCATGGAATCCCGTATGCTGAATGTGCCCTCTGTTGTGTATACTTTTCATCCTCACCCGGTGCGCATTTTACATCCTGAAAGACAAACATTTCGTTTGTTTGACCTGCTTGACCAGCAAGAACAGTTTGCAAAAGCTGGAATTGATGCCGTAGTTTTAGAGAATTTCACTACTGATTTTGCAAAAGTGAGCGCTCAACAATTTTTAGAAGATTATATTTTACAGTTTTTAAATCCTAAAACTTTAGTTGTTGGTCACGATTTTTCATTCGGTGCAAATCGCGATGGAGATCTACATTTTCTTGAAAAATTTTGTTCTACTCACAATATCAAGTTAGTGATCATTCCCCCATTTCAGTTAGATGGTAAAGTTGTCTCATCATCAAAAATTCGTGAAGAATTGAAAACTGGAGAACTCGACAATGTTATGAAACTTTTAGGTAGACCCTATTACTTACGTGGCCATGTTGAAAAGGGTTTTCAGCGTGGACGCACCATTGGAGTGCCCACTGCTAACATTCATCCTGATGTTGAATTTATTCCACGCCAAGGTGTGTATGTGACCCAAACTAAATTTGCGGGTGTTATGCATCCTTCAATTACTAACATTGGCATCAACCCTACATTCACAGAAGACAAAAAAAGTGCTATAAAAATCGAATCGCATATTTTTAACTTTGATGCACAGATTTATGGTGCTGAAGTTGAGGTATATCTTCTGAAATTTTTGCGAGATGAAAAGAAGTTTTCAGGCATTGAAGAGTTAAAAGCACAGATACAGAAAGACATCCTAGAAGCTAAGGAGTATTTTGAAAATCATTGAAATAAGCTCTCAGGGATTGAGTGCTTCATCTGAACATTTTATCGAATTTGCAAAATCTAAAGGACTTGATTGGGATATTGAACTTTTTCCGGCCTTTGATCAAATTATGCTACAAGATTGTGCAGGGATGATGATTGATTTTTCAGTCTCTGATCAAATTCTCGGGGGTCTTTCCACCTTACCGACTCTTGTTCGTATGACTGGTTGCTTTGATGTTTTCGTTCGAGAGGGTGATGAGTGGTATCCTCGTCTGCTGCTTTTTGATGCACTCCGTGAGCTTGTTGTCGATAAAATCAAGGATTTAGACAATCGCTCTTCAGGCTACATAGTTGGTGACAATGAAGAAGCTCGAATTGCAGCCGCTGTGATGGCAGATCTGGGAATAAAAAAAATATTTATTGCTAGTGACCAGAATGAAAAACGAAGTCATCTAATAAAGCAATTGCAACGAAACTTTGTCGGCATTGAGTTCGTTGGTGTTGAAGCAAAGAGCGTCATTGCACAAAAAGTCCAGTGTGGGTTTTTGATAAACTGCTTAGATCTGAGCGATCAAGAAGATCTTAGGGGTGATTTATCTTATTTTAACTTTATGAAAAGCAACGGCTTAGTGTTGGACTTGGTGCAATCGAACGATTTTAGTTTGTTAGAAGAAGCAGATCGTGCCTCTTTAAGAATTATTCCTTCTGCGGATGTTTATTTACAAAGAGATCTGCTCTTTTTGAAGCGCAATTCATTGTTGAATGGATTTTCCGAAAGTGAATTCGCAGATAGTTGGAGCACCTTCCTAAAATCTCACCCTTTGTCTAGTTACAAAAAACGGCACTCTTAGTTAAAATCATGGTGGGGGAGCCATCATGTCATCACTTAAATTAGGGGAAATACTTGTTAAACAAGGTTTGCTCAAGCCCGATCAATTGGCCTTGGCTGTTGAAGATCAGAAAAAAAATTCTGGCCGTTTGACTGCTTCGATCACAAATTTAGGTTACCTAAAAGATCCTCAGATTTTGCGTGCCCTCGAAAAACACTATGCCGTTCCAGGTGTGGATGTCAGTGGCTTTGAAATAGAAGCTTCAGTTATTCAGTTAATCCCTAAAGACCTTTGTGAAAAGAACACATTGATCCCATTGCAAAAGGCCGGAGGTACGCTAGTCGTAGCTTTCGCGGACCCAAGCAATATTATGGTTAAAGAGGATTTGCGCTTTATCACACGCTGTCGAATTCAAGCTGTTGTTGCGACCGAGACCGCTATTATTCAAGGTATTGAAAAATATTATGGTGGCTCGATCAATATGAAGAGCTTGAATAATATGGCCTCAAATGAGGGCTTGGATGATGAACTTGCCTTCGGTGGTCCGCCACAGGCTGAAATTATTGATCAGGCCGGTGGTGGTGATGACACGCCCATTGTTAAATTCGTGAATGCTATTTTGGGTGATGCTATTCGTAAAAGAGTTTCGGATATACATTTTGAGCCCTATGAAAAAAAGTTCCGAGTGCGTTTTCGTATCGATGGAAACCTTGTCGAGGCGGGTGCGCCGCCAACAGGTACCGCTGCAGCCATAGCTTCGCGTATTAAAATCATGTCTAAACTGGATATTGCAGAGAAGCGCCGTCCTCAAGATGGTCGCTTGAAAGTTCGCACAGCCAAAGGCCGCGAGATGGATTTTCGTGTGAGCATTTTGCCCACTCTTTGGGGTGAAAAAGTGGTTATGCGTTTGCTGGATAAATCCAATTTACAATTAGATATGACTAAACTTGGCTTTGAAGAAGACGATTTGAAGATTTTCAAAGGTGGTATTCATCTTCCGCAAGGAATGGTTCTCATTACCGGTCCAACAGGTTCTGGTAAAACCACAACGATTTATTCAGCACTTCAAGAGCTGAATACAACTGATGTGAATATTTCAACAGCGGAAGACCCTGTCGAGTTCAATTTAGAAGGTATCAATCAAGTTCAAATGAATGCAGATATTGATCTTAATTTTTCAGACGCCTTGCGATCGTTTTTACGTCAAGATCCAGACATTGTTATGGTCGGAGAGATTCGAGATCTCGAAACAGCAGAAATTGCTTTCAAGGCGGCTTCGACGGGGCATATGGTTGTGAGCACGCTGCACACAAATGATGCGCCAGCCACGATCATTCGTCTGACTGAGATGGGTGTTGCGCCCTATATCATTACCTCGACGCTCAATTTAGTTGTCGCCCAGCGCTTAGTCGGTAAGGTATGTGAAAATTGCAAAACACCCATAGATGTTCCTGCGCAAACTTTGATAAACCTCGGGGTCGCTGCGAATGATGTTAAAGATTATACTTTGTATCGTGGCAAGGGTTGTTCGAATTGTAACAACACAGGTATTAAAGGCCGTGCGGCGATTTATGAGCTCATGATCATGAATGAAAAGATGAAAGAGGCTATTTTAAAAGGTGCAAGCACTGGGCAGTTGCGTTTTCTTTGTCGTGAACAGGGGATGCGCACTTTACGACGAAGCGCACTTTTAAAGCTCAAGCGCGGAATTACGACCATAGAAGAAGTATTAAACGCATCAGTGAAGGACGTCTAGATGAGCATCAGTGATTTGATTCTTCAGGCGAAGGCTAAAAAAGCCCAAAGTATTTTATTTGTCGTGGGCAGTGCTCCGCAAATTCAACAGGCTGGGGACTGGGGCGTTTTGCGTGAGTCGCCGATGCTGCCTAGCGAGTGGAATATTTTGCTACAAAGTGTACTAAATGATCAACAGTGCTCACTTCTAGAAGGGCATGGTTCCGTTGTTGGTGAAGGTCGCTTTGGCGGTGCGCGGGTGGGGTTTTCTTTTTATCAGTCCAACGAGACCATGAAGGCCTTTCTTAATTTGGATTTAGAAGTGGATTCGGTCGAAAGCACGCTGCCACCGATTGTTGCAGAAACGGCTTTGCACAAAAAAGGTTTGATATTGTTGGCAGGTCAGCAGGAAAGATCTCTAACAACGACTTTGTATGAGATTCTGTCTAAAATGAATACCTCAAAAACTTTTTCTGCTTTGATTTTTTCACAAAGATCTTTTCCTAAATTGCGAGAAGATCGTGGTTTGTTCTTATATCAACAAAATGCTGATATTAAAAAAGTCTTAAACGAAGGTTTGGATGCAGGGGTAGACGTTGTTGTCTTCCATGGCTACGGCACAGAAGAAAGCTTTCTTTTGGCTCTGCAGCTGGCTGAAAATGGTAAGTTAGTCATATATGATATGATTGCACCTTCAGTTTTCAATGTCATACGTCGCTGCTATGGATTTCTCGAAAAAAGTTTCGGCAAGCATGGGGCGCCTCGTTTTGCCGAAGTTCTCGAGTTAGCTCTCGGGCAAATGTCTATGAAGGGTTTAAGTCAAGACCTTGTCAGTGTCTATGAAGTTATGCTAGTAAAACCTGAAGTGCGTCTTTTGATTGAGTCAGAAAAATTGGCAGACCTTGAAAAACTTCTTGCGCAGGCTACTGAAAAGTCAGGTCTGATTAATTTTAATCAATCTCTTTTACAAAACTTAGTGCGTCGTAAAATTGATATTAAAACTGCTTTTGAATATAGTCGTGATCCGGATGCTTTGGATCAGCTACTTAAGAAAGTAGGAATTTAATTTATGCCTAAATATATTTATCAGGCCAAGAGCGCCGGTGGTCAGCTTACTCAAGGCGAGATCGAAGCCAACACACCACAAGAGGCTGTTATGCGCTTGCGATCGCAGCAGCTTTTTCCGCTTAAGATTATCATGGCGCCAAAGGCAAAAGCAGATCCACTGACAAATAAAAGTATTTTTTCTGCGAAAGTAAAAAGTCGTGATTTGCAAGTCTTCACTCGCCAGTTTGCCACCTTGATCAATGCGGGTATACCGGTAGTGGATTCTTTGAAAATTTTGAGCGAAGGTTTGCGTTCTGGATTACTAAAAGAGGCCTCGGCCCGAGTAAAAGCTTCGATCGAAGGTGGAAAACCATTGGCAGAGTCCATGGCTGCGGTATCCACAGTTTTTGACCGCCTTTATGTGAATATGATTCAGGCAGGTGAGCAGGCGGGGATCTTAGATAGCATTCTGAATCGTCTTGCTGGATACATGGAGAAATCTGAAAAACTTAAAGGACAAGTCAAAGGTGCTTTGGTTTACCCAGTTGTTATTCTTATATTCGCGTTTATTGTGATCATGGGTATTTTGGTTTTTATTATTCCAAAATTTCAAGAGTTCTATTCTTCTTCGGGTAAAGAGCCGCCCCTTTTAACAACCATGGTTGTGGCACTCAGTCAGTCCATGATTCATCAATGGTATATTTATGCTGCGGTCATTTTGGGTTTACCTTTTGTAATCAAACAGTATGTGAGCACACCAGAGGGCAAACAACAGGCCGATCGCTTTTTGCTGACCATGCCCGTTGTCGGTGAAGTAGTGCAAAAGTCTGCCATTGCTAGATTAACGAGAACTCTTTCAACGCTATTATCGTCGGGTGTTGGCTTGATTGAAGCCATTGAGATTTCTTCGAAAACCGCTGGTAACAGTGTCATTGAAAAGTCTTTGATGCGATGTAAAGAATCAGTTGTCTCTGGTCGTGCATTTGCGATCCCTTTGGCCCGTGAAAAAGCATTTCCGGAAATGGTCGTGCAGATGATCGCCATCGGCGAGCAGTCTGGAACACTTGATACAATGCTAAGTAAAATTGCTGACTTCTATGAAGATGAAGTCGAAACCGCCGTGAAAGCAATGACCTCTTTAATCGAACCCCTTTTAATGGTGTTCTTAGGCAGCATTATCGCTGTCCTAGTTATTGCTATGTACTTGCCGATCTTTGGTATGGCAGATGTCATGGGTGGCGGTTAGACATGAGAGTTTCTTTGGCAGTGCAAAAAAATTCTTATCAAGCACTAGTTGTCGAATTTGTTCGTGTCAGTCTCTATTTGATAGTTTTGACTGTCGGGTTGCTTTCATACTTGTTGCAGCCGGGTTTTATTAATTGGTCTTTTTTAGGGCCGTTCTATGGATTGACTGCTTTAGGCTTATTGTCCCATGGTTTTATTGCCAGTTTGCTTGAAGCATCGGATCGCTATCCACGGCTATTGTTTTTTTCTTTTCTTTTGGACTCATGCTTATTTTCTTTATTGATTTATTACTCTGGTGTGAATCAGTCGCTCTTTTTGTTCTTACACCTTGTAAATATTCTGCTTGCCGGCTTGGTTTTTCAAAGCTTCGGTGCGGTGATCGTTGCTTTATTCACAAGCATTTTTTTTACTCTGGTTTCAATTTTTTCGCCAGAGATCAAAGCCATGAATTTTTTGTTTTTGCTGGCAATCAATAATGTCGCATTTTTTACTGTGGCAGGTTTATCGGGTTACCTTAGTGAGCAACTGCAGTCTGTCGGTCGCGAACTGACAAAGACGGGTTTAAATTTAAAAGCTTCACTTGAACTCAATCGTACTATTTTAGAAAATATGCCTTTGGGTATGGTTAGTTTCAGCAAAGAAGGCCACATTATACAGAGCAATTCATCTGCCAGTG
>JANNCH010000480.1:0-3991 GCA_031386315.1 Pseudobdellovibrionaceae bacterium | reverse complement strand
GAGTCGTGCAGTTCTTTATTACCAGAAGATTTAGAAAGACTGATCAAGTGGCTTATTTTCAATGTCCTTGTCGGCAATTGCGATGCTCACGCAAAAAACATCTCGATTTTAAGATCTGCTCAAGGCACGTGGCGCTTAAGCCCTCACTATGACATAGTTGCAACACGAGCTTATCCAAAGATTTCAACGACTTTAGCTATGAGTATCGGCGGGGCCACAGACTCTGGGACTATCACAGGTACACATTGGAAGAAATTAGCCAAAGATGTCCAAATGGGCACAAGTTTTATTTTAGAAATTGTGCGTGAAATGTCACAGAACTCAGTGGATATTTTTGACGATACCTGCAAAGATTTTGAAGATCTTTATGGATCATCTGCGATCACAGCTGAGGTACGAAGTGTTGTAGTTTCACAAAGTCGGCGGTTACTGGCGGGGCTGGGGAAGTAGGCAGAGCGTTGCTTTATAAAAGCAAGTAGCCACACACCAGCAAACGCTTCGAAGAAAAATATTAATAGACTTTGAGGAGACCCTTCATGATTTCAAAAAAATTACAAAATAAAATGAGTGATCTAGAATTTAAACAGATGGCTTATTATTTTGGCATAGCCATTCAAGTTGAACCTACAAATATCACACAGAAAAGTTTAAATCTTACTTTTATGGATATCGAAATATTTTTCTTATCCGGAACACTTCAGCTTAAAAGCTCAAGAATAGCTGAGGGCTTTCTTTGCTGGCTTCTAAAATTTGGTCACCTCTTAAGTCCTGCTAAAATAAGACGACTTATTTTAGCAGGATATAACTTCGATCATGCGATACTTGGCGGGTTCATAGAATTTTTAACTGCCAACAACATCATGCCAAATCAATGGAAGATAATCAGACCCTATTGCAGAAAAAGATCATCTGCTCAGCAACTTCTTGAAGGGCCCACACCTCGATCACAAGCTTCATATTTTTTAAAGTACCTGATTATTGCTCCTCAATTTCAGCTTAATACTAATAAATTTTTACTTCCCGTAGCCAGTATTTATAAAAATTGTGTGGAACTTAAAAATCGTGCACTTTTTGGATCAGTCGTAAATGCAGATGTCGCAAGCTATCTGCAAAAAAATCCAGGCAGCACCGCCTACCAAATAGCGATAAACACGCATCATCACAAAGCTCGCGTCTTTGAGGTCTATGAAGACGTGCTGGCTGCGGGGTGAGTGCTCGGAAAAAGTACACAACTGCTTGCATTGACTCGCTAGCTTAACATGACAACTTACCTGAAACAGGGGGAGGGCTCTAAAAAAATCGAATTCAAAAGACGTTACCATTCCAAAGATATTCTACGAACTTCATGATTGGTAAAATTTCACAATTATCTTCTGTCTGACGTGCCCGCTCAACATTGCATACTACAATTTTACGTTTAACTTCAACTTCTGTTGAAAAGGCTCTTAGTCCTCGCAGATCACGATCATCAATTTTTTTAGTATATTTAACTTCAATGGCAATGATTTCATTTTTTTCATTTTTTATTACAAAATCAACTTCATGCCCAGTATGAGTTCTCCAAAAAAACAACTCGGCAACAGAAGTTGTATACGAAATAAATGCTTTTAGTTCGTTAAACATCAACTGTTCGAAAGACTTACCTAGCTCAATATCACTTAAAGATTGAACAGATTTTTTATTTAGAAAATGTGCAACTCCAACGTCGAAAATATAGAATTTTGGTGCTGTCACAAATTTTCTATTTTTTTGCGGACGATAGGGCTCTAAACGAGTGCCAATCATCGTATCTTCTAGTAAATCAAAATATTCTTTCACTGTTCGACCAGCTACATGGGCATCGCTTCCAATTTTTTCATAATTAATTTGCTCAGCATTGCAAAGACCTGCAACAGACAAAAATCGACTGAATCCACTGATATTTCGAACATAGGCCTCGGCCATAATTTCATCATTTAAATATACGCCTATATAATCCAACAGTTCTTTTTCGGGGGCTTTCGATGTGCGTACACCTGGCAATCCACCATACTTAAGAGCTTGCGATAATGGATTTTTTTCTACCTGAGAAAGCTCTTTTAAAGTGAGTGGATAAAGATATACTTTACTGGCTCTACCACCTAAAAGATTTTGCCCTTCTTTTTTTAACTTACGAGCACTGCTTCCACTTAATATAAACTGAACCTTTGGATACATTCCGAGCAGATACTGGACTGTATCTAGCAGTCGAGGATTCTTTTGAACCTCATCAATAACAAAAACTTCATATTTATCTTTCGACGCACCCATCACCTGACGTACTATTTCAACCAATGTCTCAGGGCGCGCAGAAACCTCTAAAAACAAACTTGGATTGAGCAAATCAATATAATTAGATTCTTCAATAGCATCTTTTAAAAGAGTCGATTTACCAGTCTGCCTTGGCCCAAGAAAAAAATAACTTTTACGAACCTCTAATGGCTCAAAAATGCGTTTATACATGCTTAAATATCGCATATCTGGCACGAATTTTCAATGAAAATTCGTGGTGATGCTGCGGATTTTCATTACTGACTTCAATTGCTGACTTCACGCATAGAACACTACCCTCGCCTATATACGCAATTAGCTGTCGCAAAATTGCTCTGAATATAATCGCCTTTATGCTGAAAAATCATATAGATGCAAACACTCAAGTAAGCCGTAAAGTATCGCAGCCAAAATCCCGATATGTAATGGTGTGGAAAAATCCCACTTGATAAAAAGTGGGATTTTTGGCATTACTAAAGTACGAGGTTAATATGTCAATTGTAGCAAAAGACAGTAAAAACAGAGTCAGTCTAGGGCCTAAAGTTAGTTCAGATCACTTCATTCGAGAGGTTGATGAGCGTGGACGAATCATCTTTACTCCTCAAGTGCTAGTCGACAAAGAAGTCTACGATGTTAGTATTTTAAAGCTATCCGACGAAGATAGAAGTCGCTTCGTTGAGGCCCTTTTGCAAGAACCCCAAAGAAATTCTGCACTCACTAATGCTTTGCACAGACATGATAAGAAAAATAAAAACAAATGAGCTGGCAATATGAATCCTATGATTCAAAATGCAAAAAAATAGCGTTCGACTGCGGGGTTCAAGCTCTCAACGACTACCTCAATAAGCAAATGTCTCAAGATCTTAAACGCAAGGCCTGCGTCCCAACATTGGCAGTTAACAGTTCTGATGAGGTCGTTGGTTATTACACATTGAGTGCCGGTGAAATTCATTTTGCTAATTTTCCAGCAAATTTGAAAAAAAGAATTGTACCCTACCCCGTCCCGATTGCACGGGTCGGCAGACTTGCCGTTGATAAATCAATGCAAGGTAAAAAGCTAGGCGCCAACCTACTAGCGCATGCCATTCGCAAGGCAGAGCATCTCTCGACAGAAATAGGAATCAGAGCTCTTGTTGTAGATGCAAAAGACGTCAAAGCAGAGCAGTTCTATATGCATTTTGGTTTTCAATATCTTCAAACGAATACCAATCGTAAGACTTTGTTTCTAATTGTCTGAATCGAGCAGCTCACCAGCCGCTTTTAGAACCTGAGAAACATCCACGCGGTTGATATCAGGTTCTTCTTTTGGATCATTCACTGTTTGCACCATTCTGCTTTGCGTCCCGTAAGGGGCCCAAGTGAGAGAATTTTTTTCTTCACCGTCCCCACGAAAGACTGCCACTAGCGGTCTTTTGAATGCACAGGCAATGTGCACCAATGCCGTGTCTGGGGTGATCACCAGATCTGCCAAACTCACCAATGCCATATTCAACGAAAAATCTGTAACAGGTGAAACAATCCAGCGTGGTTCTGACATTTCATCCACCCATGATTTTACAAGGGGCAAATCGTTTTGATTGCCGATACTCAGGATTTTCGCTTGGGGATTTTTTAACAACAAGCCACGAACAATTTCAAATGTCGTTTGTTTGTTAAAACTACGCAAGCGCGCACCGGCAAAACTATTTAACACAATCAAAGG
>JANNCH010000073.1:0-2542 GCA_031386315.1 Pseudobdellovibrionaceae bacterium | reverse complement strand
AGCTGAACTTGAAAAGAAGGCAAAAGAGCTTATTAGCAAGAAAGAGACCCGCGCACAGGGCTTGTATTTCTTAAGTCTAGCTGCCGAGTCTCGTTCTAATACAGAGAAGGCACTTTGGTTGATTGAACAGAGTCTCAAAATGAACGCAACCGCCGCTCACGTTGTTTATCAGAAGGCACGTTTGTTGTATCAGCTCGAAGGCATCACATCGGCGTTTCCATTTTTCGAAAAAGTTTTAGACATGCAAATGACCTCTACAGAATTACAAACATTCGCTGCTGTGAAGTCATTTTCAATCGGAGATTTCTTATCGGCAGCTGAAAAATTTTCTGCAATGAAGAAAGAAGACATATATACTTATGAAGTGGGCGCTTTGTACGGCGAAAGTTACGCGCAAAAAGGCGAAACGGACAAAGCTCTCAAGGTCGTCACGGATTTGTTGCAAAGTCGTAAGGACAACATTGATTTGCTGCTCGAACAAGCGCACATCATAGAAACTTACAAGGCAAGTCCCGCGGAAGCCCTGGCAGTGTACGAAAAGCTGCTGAAGTTGGCCAAACAAGAAGACTTTAAAGAGTGGCTAGGCAGAAAAATTAATTATATTAAGAACCCAAGTCGAGTCGTACAGAACGTTACCGGTGATTAAGCGGACTAGACAAAGGGATGACAACTGTGGAGGGGTATTTTGAAAAAACTGATTGTGGGGGCATTGATGGCCTCACTATTAACGCTGGTAACGTTCTCGGCTTATGCAAAGCAGAAAGTTTCACGTAAAATCCAAGAAGTTAATTTTGGCGAAATGAATCTCAAAGGGACAATACGCAATCCTGATGGTGCTTACCTTGTGCAAAAAAGAGGGATCAAATTTATGCCTCTCTATGATGTACAAAAAGACATGGACGGCCGTATTCGCGAATCAAGCCTTTACTTGAAATAAACCTTTGAGGGAACAGCGTCATGATGACATTATTGATTAAACAATCATTGAAAAACGGATCTAGCAAAAGCTGGCGCTTGCGTTCTGCGCAAGACCCACAAACTTTTGGATCTTCAAGACTTGCTAAGCTAATTTCTATTAATCCGACAAGTGAAGGTATTGAAGGCGTTTTTGAGTTTAAAAATGGAACTTGGTTCTTTCACCATTTAAATTTCAAAAATTTGCAAACAGACCAGTCCCCTACTGTTGAAATTAAATCTGAAATCAAATTAATTTTTGGCGAAAGCGAAATTGTTCTGTCCCCTATTCATCGCGAAGAAAACTTGATGCAAAAACTAGAACAGATCCGCACAACGGGACTTGTTAGTAAAAACAGCAAGCAACTTTTCATTGCAAAACAAAATGACCGTGTGATCGAAGTCAAAGTTTTAGACTTTGGGCAAAAATACCGTGGCATTACAGCAGCTGCTTCCGATGTTTGGACTTATCACAATGCTGGCGCGATGAAAATTCAACAGCGCAGCGTTCAAATGGAAGATTTAAAAAGATTCACTCATTTGTCTATCGATCAATTGGTAGATCAGGATTCTAAAAAAGGCGTTTATGCTGTATTAGGCGTGACTGCTTTGTTTTTAGTGATGGCTTTATTTGGTCCTTCGAAACAAGAAGAACTGATTATGGCTGATTTGCCAAAAGTAGCCCAAAAAATTATCGTAAAAACAGATTTGAAACCACGCAAAAAAACCCAGGCGCAGCAAACGCCAAAAGCCGTTCCACAGACTTCACCTGCTCCAAAAGTAGCTGAGAAAGTAAATGACACTAAGGGTGGTAAAGTTGCAAATATGCTTAAATCCATTTCTGGTGGACGCATTTCACAACTTATTGGCAAAGTTTCATCTCAGGCAGCAAAAAGTGCAAATGTTGTCATCACAAATGGTGTTAAAGCAGGACAAGGCGGCTCGGGCCGTGCCTTGGCAGCCCTTGGCAGTGTTGAAAAATCAGGCCGCAATTGGGGCACAGAATCCGGTGGCAAAGACGTTGTAGTTTCAACAGCAGGTCTTGGCGGCGGTAAAAATGCATCCGGAATGGGCAGTCTTGCGGCCGGTGGAACTGGCAGTGGTGGCGTTGGTTTAATCGAAGAAGAAAGCGAAATCTCAGGAGGCCTAGACCGCGAAATCATCGCGCAATATATCAAGTCACAGCTAGGACAAATTCTGTACTGCTACGAAAGACAACTGAGTGCCAGTCCAGATTTGTTTGGTAAAATCGCAGTTAAATTTACAATCGGTGGAAACGGTGGGGTTGAAAAACAACTCATCGGTGATACCACATTAAAGAACGCAACCGTCGAGGGATGTATATTGAATAGGGTTGCCGCATGGAAGTTTCCTGCTCCGCAGGGGGGGACCAAAGTGCTGGTTACATATCCATTTTTATTCAAGAGTACAAACTAACACGGGGGACGTAGATGTTTAAGTTAGCAATTTTGATGATCACCTTGAGTTTTGCAGCGCAGAGCTACGCACAATCAAACTCGAACGTTAAGGCTGATAAAAAAGAATCTGAAAAACCAACAGCTGCCGAAGCACGCGACTCTGATAAATT
>JANNCH010000061.1:0-1929 GCA_031386315.1 Pseudobdellovibrionaceae bacterium | reverse complement strand
CGCGATCATGATCGGTACATGGGGGTACCTGCCTGAAAGTTCGCCGTAGATTTCAAGCATTGTGCGTAGTTCGGCCAAGCGTCTTTCGAAACCATTGGGGTCTATGCGTTCAGGATCCAAACGTGATTTTAAATGGGTGAGCAATATGATTAAAAAAGGCTTTTCTTTGTCGGTAGCAAAAAGTCGAAGTTCTACCACGTCCCGAGAAAATTTGTGGCTGACCAGTTTGCCACCCACTTCGTGGGGGTACAAAAAATTGATGGGACGAGATTTGTTAGAATGCAGGTCAAAGTAAAAGATAGAACTTTTTTTAATCAAAAAACCCACATCGATGTTGCGGTCAGAATTCCCTTCAAGCAGACAAACCGAGTATTCATCATTTAAAAAATACCTGTTAAAGTTTTTCAGAGATTCGGTCCCGCCGACCTCGCAAAGCATGAAGATATCAGCGTTGATCTCGCGCACGGCTCGGGCGATTTCTTGAGTTTTTCTCAAAGACTTGTTTTCGTAAACAGAGGTGCTGAGGCGTTGCCATTGGGCTTCGGTCAATTTGCTGATGTCTTCAGGCAATGGGTGATCAAACAGTAAAAATAGATTTTCCGCATTCAGAAGACAGAATTTCAGGTTCATCGTTGGGGGCCACTGCATAGGGTCAAGAAACTCCTCATCTTTCATTGTAAAAATATTCGTGGCAGAATCCAATTCAAAAGCGAGGTAGTCATGAAAAAATGGTCATTGCAGTCTTGGGTTTCCACCTTTCACGTTGATAAAAAGGCTGCGAAAAAGTCACCGACCGGTTTTGTCTATTTTTTAGGACTAGACCAAACTAAGAAATTCACCGCTTTGATGAAGCTGCATGCCCTCAGTTGGCAGGTGGACGCTTTGAAGAAAAATGAAAAAGATATGGTATATTTCTCGGGTAAAAGTGGTCCGGTCTGGATTTTGCGCACACGCGCGGGTCGAGTGACTGATGTGCACGACGGTTTACTAGACGAATCGACCTATGCCTGGAGCCGAGATCTTTTTGGTGGCTTGGCCTCTCACTTCCGCGCACACCAACTGAAGCTCGTTAATATGGAATTCATGGGCACAAGTGAAACTTTAGAACTAGGTGCTCTTGTGGGGCTTGAAATGGCTTCTTATCAATTCCGTTCGGTGGTGGACGGTAAGCAATTGCAAGATTTACCCGAAGTCAGTTTGAAAAAAACTGACACTGCAAAATCTAAATTTGATGCAGGTATCATTCAGGCTGCTGTTTTGCGTGCGAAGGCCGTGAACACCGCTAGGCATTTAGTAAATTTACCGCCGAATGATTTGCATCCAAAAAGTTTTGCTGATTTAGCTGCGAAGGGCTTGGGTTTGCCTAAATCTTTGCAGGTACAAGTTTGGAACACTCAAAAATTAGAACAAGAAAAAATGGGATTGCATTTATCAGTGGGTCGCGGTGCTGAACATGGGCCATGCATGGTTCATTTGCGCTATCGTCCTAAAACAAAATCCTCTAAAAAGCCCATCGCTTTTGTTGGTAAGGGAATCACTTTCGATACGGGCGGTTTAGATATCAAGCCATCAGCAGGTATGCGTTTGATGAAAAAAGACATGGGTGGAGCAGCCAGTGTGATTGCCCTCGCATTGTGGGTCGCTGAATCCAACTATGGCCGTGCCTGTGATTTTTATTTGGCACTGGCTGAAAATTCGATCGATGCAAATTCATTTCGCCCCAGTGATGTCTTTGTGGCGCGCAATGGTTTGAAAGTTGAAATTGATAATACAGATGCCGAAGGTCGCTTGGTTTTGGCAGACTGCTTAGATGTGGCAGTGACGCAAAAAGCTGCAGATGAACCTGAACTTGTGATTGATGTGGCGACACTCACTGGTGCCATTAAAGTTGGTTTAGGGGCCGAGATCGCTGGTCTTTTTGCAAATGAT
>JANNCH010000024.1:0-2141 GCA_031386315.1 Pseudobdellovibrionaceae bacterium | reverse complement strand
TAAAAGGGGGGTTGGAAAGTTCCAATATGGTTAGGGCAGAATCCTTATTTTGAAGATTTTTGCGCGAGGTCATGAATGCCAATAGTATAAAATTGTTCTAACAACTTGTTTTAAGGTGTGCAAAAATAGGCGTTCGAATGAGGGGTCTATGGAGTTTTCAACGACTGAGTTAGTGGGACATGCGGCATCTGTTTTTTTAGTGATATCTTTCGCGATGAAGGGCATACGCAATTTGCGAATAATAAATTCGGTTTCATGCACCTTATTCATCGTCTATGGATTTATGCTTGCGACGGCATGGCCAATAATCATTGCCAATGTTTTTGTGCTGGGTGCAAACTTCTGGCATTTGTTTTTTAAGCGTGAAACTTAAATCAAAATTACGGCAAGACTTATGCTCTTTTACGGACCTCATTAGTCTGAGTCCACTTGTTTATCAGTTCTGAAAGTTTGGTGAACACAGCTGGCTTTGTCAGATAACATCTATACCTGCATCTATGCAGCGCTGATAATCGCCTTTTATTGCGTTGGCAGTCATCGCAATAGTTGGGATTTGATGATTCAAAACTGTCTGCTGAAACAGTCTAACGCTCCGGCCATTGCCAAATAGTAAAATGCAAAAGCTCGGGCAAATGGATTTATATCTTCATTTTCTTTTTCATCGCACCGGTTGCCATCAATTTGATTTGAGTAAGTGATGGCTTTGATTTGGGCTTGCCGATGCAGCTGAGCTTCAAGCGGCGTCGTGAGGACCTCATCTAGAAAAGGCTTAAACTCAGCAATCTTCATTAGGGACTGAACAAACTTGTCAGTCAGTTTTTTTAAACGGAATCCTAGTCTGTTTCAAGGCGAGGTATTGGCTTGTTTTCAAAGGACTTTTAGCATGGGGGCCATCGCATTTTTAGTGCATGATCCAGCAACTGATTTAGCCGTAGTGCTTGCTTGAGGTCTTTGATAACAGCGTCTTCAAACTTTGTAGATGAAAAATCTTTCTGCGAAATAACTTTGTAAACAACAAATTTTTTCAGTTTAATCCAAGCTATGTCTTTGTGTTCTTCAGAAAATCCTCTCGGAGTTCGTGATGAGACATCTTCCATGTGGAAACCAGTTTCAAAACATGACCTAAACTGTTTGTCAGAAAAAAGTTTGCGAAACGGTTTGGCATCTTTACTGATGGCTTCTCGAACAAGTCGAGCTTGTTGTGATGTCGGTTGCCAAAGACCACCTGCGATTAAAATTTTATGGTCTTCATTTGGGAAGAGTCCAAAAAACAAGTGGGGGTTACTTTCAAAACGATTTTTCGAGGGGCTGGTAGCAATCATCGAGATCCAGTCTTTGTACTGACTTTGACCTCACGCAACTTTAAAATCAGGACGTTTGGTTCTTGCGAGTCCTTTGCTAGGAAAGTGGTACTCTTTTGCTAGTGGCTGTAGTGCCTTTTTGATTTGCTCTGCTAAGGCGACAAAAGGTCCGCGCACAACTCTTTCGTACTCTTCCATATTTTTTTCGAGCCACATAGGGTTTTTTTGTTTGCCAGCCTTGACTAGGAAATCGAGTGTTTTTTTGGAAAATTTTTGCTGTTTGATCTTAGTTACCATTTGTTTACATTTTTAAAATAAATAAGAAGTTAGCAGGAACTGACTTCACAGTCAAAAAAGTAGCCTGTGGTCTTTTTTTCTGCGTACCACAAGTCACCGACCACAAAGCGACACAGACCCCGTTATTTCACGGGATAATCTGAGAACTCGGTGTTTCTGTTGATTCTAGGTTTTGATATTTAAGTTATTGTTTTTTTAAAAGGATTTCGTTTCATACGGCACAAATAAAAAACCGCCTGCTAAGCGGCGGAATTGGATGCCCAGTACCGCCAATCAGCAAATTTCCAGGTCCCCATGATTTCATTGAGTTATTTTCAGTCCGTCGGGTTTTGATTAAGGAAGTTGTTTACCCTCTTTATCAAAAGGGTCTTTCTATTACCGAGATTTCTCGGCAGACCGGGTTTAAGAGAACGTCGATATGGGCGTGCATTCGGCCTAAGCGTGATGAGCTGCGTCCAAGAGATCCAGTTCCTTTTGAACGTTGGCGCAAGGGTCATAAGCGGACCGGAGCAAGGCCTCCATATGGATTTTGTTTTCATCAGG
>JANNCH010000464.1:0-3151 GCA_031386315.1 Pseudobdellovibrionaceae bacterium | reverse complement strand
GCATTGCGCAGGCCGAGCGCCTGGTTGGAATTGCCCGCGGCGGTCGCAGCCACCAGTTGCAGGCTCTGGCCGCCGGTGAAAACGACGGCTCTGCTCTTGTCGATGATGACCGAGAAGGTTTTGTTTCTAGAATATCCATGAGATGCCGGCGCGCATGGCGCTGTCATTTGTGAAAACGTCTCCGCCGATGGGTGTGCGCCAGATATTGTAACTTGCTTTGATGCTCATTGAGTCAGTGAGCATGAGCTTTAAGCCCGCCCCATAGCTTGGAACAATGGCTGATTCGGGTTCTAATGATTGGGCATCAAAACCTTCAATTTTTATTTCTTGGCTACGTTTGATCTGCGCAAAGCCGCCTTTTATGAATGGTTGAAAGAATGCTTTCTTGTCTGCAAACATCACAATCAAATCAGAACCTAGTACTTGGGTTTTTTGTTGTGTTGTGCGGCCGTTATCTGTTGCTCCGGCTTTTTGCTTTAGTAAGCCAGTTGCATCTGTGTAACTGAATTCAAGTGCTAAGCGTTCCCAGAAATAAAAAGAAAGTTCTCCGGTGATGGATTCAGATTCAGTGTAATTGTCGGCATCAAATGTTTTGCGATCGCGCGAATACGAGGCGCCGATTTCAATATAGACAGCCTGTGCGAATGAAAATGAAAGCATGAGAAAAACAAAAACATACAGAGCTTTAAAAGACTTCAAAATGTCACTCCCAGGTAAGAGTCTATTAGTCTAACAGATTACAATGTGAGTGTGAGGTCGTGCTAGGCAGATCAGGACCTAGTTCTTAGGCTTTAAGCCTAGTCATTTTAGTGAACGACGGCGGGTGGACTGTAGTTCACGGTGAAGTTGTAGTTAAGATGAATAAAGCCATCTTCTTGGACTAGTTCCTGTGGTGGATTCGGGAATATATTTGCCTCGCGAAAGGCACCCACGGCCGAGGCATCAAAGCCTTTGATACCCGACTCTTTCATAACCAAAACTTTCACCAAGTGTCCCTGAGGATTTAATAAAAACTCTGCGGAGGTGATCCATGCGCGCTCGCCCACTGTCATCAAGGTGGTTCGATCAAGCCCGTTGATTGCGTTTTGCACACGGGATTCCCATCGATAGCGGATCATCTCTTCGATGCGCGCATAAAAAGTGTAGTAAGTGAAGCGATCCGTATTAAGTGCTGTGAATGAACCTACAGAAACATCTCGGGGTAAGCTTTCGCCCGTCGTAGATGGGCCTTCTCCGTTGCGACGGGCCAGGGCGGGACCACCGGGATTCCAAGATTCAAAACCTTCTTTGGCAAGATCTCTTTTGCCGGAATTTTCTGCCGTGTTTTGATTATTTGGTTTATTTGATTTTTCGCCGAGAGAGCTATTTTTAGTCATGCCCGGCAGAGCAGCTTGCGTTTCTTGCTTCACACGTTGCTTTTTCTCTGAAAGAAAACGCGCCAAGGTTTCATCTTCTAGTACTTGTAATTGATCAGGTGCAAGTGCTTGACGTACGACTTGTCGCTCTTTCGGTTTGGATTCAGTAGGCGGGGCTAAGATCTCAACTTCTGTAATAGCTGGTTGTTTCAAACTGAGATCGTGCGGGGCCATTGCCATAAATAATAATAGCAAAAGATGGGCACCGATACTGAGAAGGATGGCGCTGAGCCATCTGTTCGATTGAAGCATAAGGTGTCTCACTATAAGGCAAAACTAGACTTTAGGGCAACGAATCTGGCTAAAGTTGAAACGAAAAATGCCGAAAAGAGATACGTATCAATTGGGGGATTCATGGGAAAAGTCTTAGATCTAACTGCACGCATGAGAGATCGTAATAACACAGAAAAATCAGATAGTTCTGGGGGCGCTGAGTTATTCGATATGACAAAGTTGCGCCAAGACATTATCAGTCGTGAGCGTCGTGAAGTAAAGCGCACAATTCTAACTGAATTTGTAGGCGCCTTTGTTGTCCTGCCAGATAAAGGACTTTTGAAAGTTGCTTTGTACGATATCTCTGATGGTGGTGTGGCCTTCGATTTGGAATTGACCGACGGTCGTTTTAAAAATGGCGAAGAAGTCGCAATGCGTGTGTACTTGAATCACACAACTTACTTTCCATTCGTCATTAAAATTTCTAATAGTCGTGTGATGACCGAAGACGGGTTAGTTCGTCACGGAGCTAACTTTGCAAATGGCACGGTTAACGACGTCGCACTCCATCATTTTGTAAAATTCATCGAAAATGTCAGTGCCTCTTTGAAAACAGACGGGGGAGACATTCAAGTCTCCAACATCTCTTAAGGCGTTTTGTCCAAAAAACGGCTGCCTGCTGCGTTGGGAAGGCTTGTCTCTCACTCCGACGTAGCGGGGCTACGCCTGCGTTCGAGCCAAACCCGCCCGCCTTGCATTCAGCCATTTTTTGAACAAAATTTGACCCCTCTTATTTGTGGAAGAGCTGACTGCTTTGCAGTGCCGTTCTTTTGGGCTGCGCTTTCGCAGGCCGCTGGGTTCTCGGAATCATTTTATATGCATATAATCGTAGCTTTTCGTGGACTTTGGTCCTGACCTTTTGCTCTAATGTGGGTAGGCAGTAACAAAATCCATGGAGGGTTTTTAATTGAGCAAAAATAGTCGTCGCAAAATAGTTGTTGATACCAATGTGATCCTTTTCGATGCCATGGCGCTTTTGCGTTTCGGTGAAGCCGATGTCCACATTCCAATTTCAGTGATCGAAGAAGTGGATAGATTTAAAAAAGATCAGGGCGAGAACGGGCGAAACGCTCGTCAGTTCAGTCGTTTTGTCGATGTTCTTCGTAGCAAGGGTTCACTTTCAAAAGGTGTGCAGCTTGATAATGGCAAAACCAATGTTTACATTAGTATTGATCAGCAATTGGCGGATATGCCCGTTGAGCTGGACGCTGTCAAAGCGGATAATCGTATTTTAAATACGGCTCTGGTTTTACAAAAACAATATCCAGACATCAAAGTTGAGTTGATCACAAAAGACATCAATTTGCGTATCAAGGCCGATGTTTATGGCATCTTTGCAAACGATTACGAGCCAAGTGATGTTTCGCAAGATGATCTTTATGAGGGTTATCAAGAGATCATTGTGACACCTGCACAAATCGATAGTTTTTATAAAGACAAAAAGTTTGAAGCCCCTGTGAAAC
>JANNCH010000654.1:0-3429 GCA_031386315.1 Pseudobdellovibrionaceae bacterium | reverse complement strand
GCCGCTCAAATTAAAACAGCTCTCTTAAGCTCTGTGGATATCTCGGCAGGACATGAATTTAAAGTGTCTACCCGTGGACGCCTTAATGTTGAAAAGGCCCTTGCTAAGTTACGTGAGTTAGTACCTTAGTCCGACCTCTCGACGCGGGGCTTAATTAGAGGCTCTGCGTCTGGCGTTTGCGATGTGCTTCAATACCCTCCCATGATACAAATGATCCTTCGCTTTTCTCTAAAAAAGGATGGATTTGTACTATGAGATACTACATCTCGGATCTGAAAGACTATGTCGGTCAAAAAATTGAACTCAAAGGTTGGGTCTACAACACTCGCTCGAGCGGAAAAGTAAAATTTCTAGAGCTTCGCGATGGAACGGGAATCGTTCCGTGCATTTTCTTTAAAGGCGAATGCCAAGACGCTGCCTATGATAGTTTTGAAAAACTTACCCAAGAAACTTCTTTGCGTTTAACGGGAATCGTGCGCGAGCATCCTAAGCGCAAAGGTGAATTTGAAATTGGAGCCGATGAGCTTGAAATTTTAGGCACAGCAGAAAACTATCCGATCACTCCAAAAGAACACGGGACCGACTTCTTGATGGAAAACCGCCACCTGTGGATTCGCTCTCGCCGTCAACATGCTATTTTGCGTGTTCGTCACGAGCTGATTTCTGCCATTCGTGATTTCTTTGATGGACGCGGCTTCACTTTGACTGACGCGCCGATCTTCACGCCGTCTGCATGTGAAGGCACCAGCAATCTTTTTGAAACAAAATATTTCGACGAAAAAGCTTATCTTTCCCAATCCGGCCAGCTATATATGGAAGCAACGGCGCGTGCTTTCGGTAAAGTTTATTGTTTTGGGCCTACGTTCCGTGCTGAAAAATCTAAAACCCGTCGTCACTTGATTGAGTTCTGGATGGTTGAGCCTGAGGTGGCCTTCAACGATATGTACGACAATATGGATTTGGCTGAGCAATTTGTTGAATACATCGTCCAAAGAACTCTTAAAAATCGCGCCGAAGAGCTACGCATTCTTGAAAGAGATATTACAAAACTTGAGCCAATCAAGGGCAAGTTCCCGCGTCTTCACTACAATGAGGCCGCAGAGATCATCTTGAAAGAAAATCCGACATTCATCGTAGGTGATGATTTCGGCGCACCTGATGAAACGATTATTTCTACAAAATTTGATAAGCCTGTTTTTGTGCATCACTACCCGCAAGCTGTGAAAGCTTTCTATATGAAAGAAGATCCGAACGATCGCGGCTTCGCGATGGGTTCTGATTTGCTTGCAACAGAGGGCTACGGCGAAGTGATTGGTGGCGGTCAACGTGAAGAGAGCGTCGAAGTTCTACTTAAGAAAATTGCCGAGCACGGTTTACAAGAAAAAGATTTCCAATGGTATTTAGATGTTCGTCGTTATGGCTCGGTTCCGAGCAGCGGCTTCGGCCTGGGTCTAGAGCGCGCGGTGGCGTGGGTTTGCGGTCTTCCGCATATTCGCGAAACGGCTTCTTTCCCGCGTCTATACGGTCGTAGCTATCCTTAATTTTGGAGAATAAATAAATGGAAAATGAAATCTCGCAAACAGCGAAAAACAAGTTAGCCGACCTCGAGCGCAGAAATGAAGTTGCCATGCAAGGTGGGGGCGCAGCCCGCATCGCAAAACACAAACAAGGCAATCGCCTCACGGCACGTGAACGTTTAGATATACTTTTAGATCCCGGCAGTTTCGTTGAAATGGATCGCTTTGTAACTCATCGTTGTATCGATTTCGGAATGGCAAATGCAAAAGCCCCGGGCGATGGCGTTATCACTGGCTACGGTCGCATCAATGGTAAAATCGTTTATGTGTCTTCGCAGGACTTCACTGTTATTGGTGGATCCATGTCTCGCACTCAAGCAAATAAAATTTGCAAGGTGATGGATTTAGCTTCTAAGAATGGTTCGCCGTTTATCGGCTTGAATGATTCCGGTGGTGCACGTATTCAAGAAGGCATTGAATCACTCGGTGGTTATGCCGATATCTTTACTCGCAACGTTCTTTCATCTGGTTTGATTCCACAGATCACTGCGATCATGGGACCTTGCGCAGGTGGCGCAGTTTACTCGCCTTCAATTACTGACTTCGTTTTCATGGTTAAGAACACTAGCTATATGTTTGTTACCGGCCCTGAAGTTATCAAAGCCGTAACCCACGAAGAGGTCACAAAAGAAGAACTTGGTGGGGCAAGCACACATTCTTCAAAATCTGGCGTGGCGCACTTTGCAACTACAGACGACAAACATTGTTTGTTAATGATCCGTGAGTTGATGAGCTTTTTGCCGTCTAATAACTTAGACGACACACCGGTGTTGCCAACAGAAGATCGTCCTGATCGTGCTGTTGAATCTTTGAATAAAATTATTCCTGAAAACCCAAAGAAGCCTTACGACATGCTTGAAGTTATCACTGAGTGTGTGGATGAAGGTTATTTCTTAGAGGTTCACAAACACTTTGCACAAAATATTATCGTTGGTTTTGCACGCTTCAATGGCCGCAGTGTCGGCATCGTTGCTAATCAGCCAAATATTTTAGCTGGTTGCTTAAACATCGAAGCTTCGCGTAAAGCCGCGCGCTTCATTCGTTTTTGTGATGCTTTTAATATTCCAATTGTTTCATTCGTTGATGTTCCCGGCTTCTTGCCGGGAAAAGATCAAGAGTGGAATGGCATTATCACTCATGGTGCAAAATTACTTTACGCTTACGCAGAAGCGACTGTTCCAAAAATCACAGTCATCACTCGCAAAGCCTACGGTGGTGCCTACATCGTAATGGGATCTAAACTTTTACGTAGTGATGTTAACCTGGCCTTCCCATCTGCGGAAATTGCGGTGATGGGCGCAGACGGCGCAGTAAATATCATCAGTCGTGAAGAAATCGCTAAGGCTAAAGACCCCGCGGCAGAGCGCGCGCGCCTAACGGCCGAGTATGAAACTAAGTTTAGCAATCCTTATGTGTCTGCTAAGCTTGGTTATACCGATGAAGTAATCGAACCGGCTTTGACTCGTAAACGCATTATCGATTCTCTTGAAATGCTTAAAAACAAACGTGACGTTAACCCGGCTAAAAAGCACGGCAACATCCCGCTGTAGGAGAAAAAATGGCTCAAGCTCCTTTTAAAAAAATTCTTATCGCCAACCGTGGGGAAATTGCTATTCGCATTACCCGCGCTTGTCGTGAGTTGGGCATCGGATCCGTCGCCGTATTTAGTGATGCGGATCGCGATAGCTTGCATGTCTTTTTAGCTGACGAGGCCTATCACATTGGTCCCTCGCCGAGTAAAGAAAGTTATTTGAATTATAAAAAAATCATCGAGGTTGCTTTGAAGGCCGGCGCCGATGCCGTTCATCCAGGCTATGGTTTTCTTTCTGAAAACACGACCTTTGCACGTGCC
>JANNCH010000644.1:0-10065 GCA_031386315.1 Pseudobdellovibrionaceae bacterium | reverse complement strand
GGCATCGAGCGTAAGCTTTCGATGTAGTTTCCATAACTGCGATCTATGCCGCTGAGTGCCTGCAATTGAACTGAATTATCTTTGCTCATTTTAAGAGCGGTCAAATAGGCAGTCTGCGCTTTATCGAGTTTTTCAGTTTTCATCGAAAGAACCAATGCAAACTTATCTTCACGTGCTTTCACACTTTGTCCTGCAAGCTCCTTTTCAAGAATGCGAGCTTGAAGCAGGCGAGCCTCGGCGCGGTGTTCAGGGGCCGAGTCACGACCATTGGCTTTCATCGCAAGTTCGAAAGCCTGTGAAAGTTTGCCATTGGCATAAAGTTCTTTCGCACGACGGGTCATAATTTGTGTCGTGTAAGGCTCGATGCCTTGATTTAGAATTTTGTTTTCAATTTTTTCAACTTCTAGGTTACGGTCATTTTCTTTATACGTACCCAAAAGTTTGGCATAGTATTTTTCAAGCATTTTTTTGTCGGCCTGAGTGATTAAGTCATTATAAATTTTACGAGCCTCTGGCATTTTGCGTTCAATAACATACATATCTGCGGCAAGCTCTTGATTCACAGACTGATTTTTCTTATCTATGGCGGCTACTCTCAAGAAAGTTTCAGCCGACTTGTTCATGTCGCCGCACTCTGCATATGATTTAGCAGCATCTTTCAAAGCATCTAAATTTCTTTTATCTGTTGGAAATTTTTGTACGTAGGCCGCCGACATGTCGGCAGCTTCGCAGACATTGCCTTCAGAATAGAATAAGCTTAATGATTGCCACATGGCCTCTTGAGAAAGTTTTGAACTCGAATGATCTTTTGCAAAAGCAGAAAGCTTTTGCGCCACTTGGCTTTTATCTCCGGTTTTTGCAAATTCTTGAATTTCTGCAAAATGGGCTTCTTCATAGATTTTATTTAAGCTCTCTTTGCGTCCTGCATCTGTGGCGCGGGACATGATTTGCTTGCTGTATCTTTGAATACCAGCATAGTCCTTTTTGATATTGAGCATGTCTAACATCAAATCTTCTGATTTCTTTTTAAACTCATCGTTTTCTTTGCCACTTGCCAACGGAGCCAGGCGCTTTTGAGCTTCATCAAAGTTAGTTTCTTCGTAGGCGATATGTCCTAACTTAAATTGAACAGAACGAGCATAGGCACCCTGTGGATTTTTAGCGATATAGGCCAACGCAAGCGCTTTGCGCTCGGATTCTTTAACGCTATCTTTATTTTTATGTTCTGCAATGCTCTTTTCTTTAGCAAACAGGGCAGAGTAGGCAGCATCGTGTTGTGTTTTTTTATCAGTGCTTTGGTTGCTTACAGTATTGTATTCAGTACTTGCTTCTTCAAATTTACCTTGTTGAAAAAGTAATTCTGCGTAAGCAAAACGAGTTTTGCTGTCGGGCTTTTTAGCATCTTCGTCATCAAGAATAATTTTGAAAGCTCGTTCCGTTAAGTTCGAAAATTCTTTATTCTGTTTGTTTTTCAGCCAGATTTCCCACCATTTGACGGCAATTTCACTACTGGCGTGACGAAAGCCTTCGTCGCAATATTCAATGACAGCGTCAGGTTTCTGCAAAGACCTCCATGATGAATCCTTTTGACAAAGGCGACTGGCTTCGGTCAGGTGATCGATAACTTTTTCACGCAGTTTTAGTTGCTCATTGGCATCGACTAATAAAAGGTGATATTTTACAGTTGCATAGGCAGAGCCTTGCTTATCGATGTACTCACCTAAGAAAATATTCATTTCTTTGAATCGACTATGGGATTCATAGAGTTTTGCAATGTCGAGCATCGCTTGGCCAAGTTCATCGCCTTCTGTGATCTTGTCAAAAAAACTATAGACATCTTTTGCAGGTATTACATCTCCGATGAAAATGGTTAGGTCACGCAAAGCTTCTCGTCTTAGGTTGTGGCGATTTGTTGCGACTTCACCGTCTTTCAAAACAGGAGTCGTGCGAATAACGTCAAGCAACTTTTTAGTGGCATTGTCGCTATCGCTCATGTTGTAGTAAGCCCACGCTGCCTTGTAAAGTGCATACGAGTAAACTCGAGAATTTGGATAGTTCTCGAGGCGCTTGAAATGCTCGAGTGCCTGAGAAAACTTTAATTGATCATATAGTAATTCACCCAGTGCCAAAGTGCCATCAGGAATCAGTGAAGATTTTTGAAATTTGTTTATCAATCGACCGTACAGATCTTGCGCATTTTTTATTTGCCCCAACTGTTGGTTGGCAAATGCATTGTTGAATAGCACCGAATCCATTTGATCAAACTTTGGAAAATCTTTTTCAATTTTACTGTAGACGTTTGATGCTTGACGAACAGAGTCTTTGCCTTTGCTCGCAGGGATCGGAAAAGTAGAAAGTCTTAGTAGTTTCGTGTCTTTGTGCAATTCAAAGAAGCGCCCTGATTTTGAACGACGCATATAGAGTTCCGCCAATCTGTACCACAGATCTGCTTCCTCGGGACTACCTTTGCGAGTTTTAAGTAGGGATTGCAATGATTCGATGGCTTTGTTTTCAGTGCGAGTGATCATTATTTCGCTGCTGAGTGCTTTTCTTTCGTTGTCGTATTCACTGCCATTGCCCATTCGAACTTCGGGAATCAGGCCTTTGGTTTCAGCAGCATGCGCAAATGATAGAACCACAAGATGAATACACAGAAGCAAAAACACAGCCTTCATACTAATCTCCTACGACGGTCACAAGTTTTAGCTGGGGATAGCCGGCCATCGATGCTGTGTACATGACTTTACGAATGACGGCATAAGGAAGTTCTTGGTCAGCTTGCAAAAGCACACGACCTGCTTTGATATGATCTTTATCTGGAAATTCTTTAGTTAACTTTTCGAGTTCTTCAAAAAGAGGACGGATAAAGTTTGAGTCACTGGCTTCAAGATCCGCTTTGTTAAAATCCATATTTTCGACTGTTGCAATCTTATGGTTGTCCATTTTCAACTCTTTTGAAGACAAAGTTATTTTGACGCCCTCAACAGGGTTCGCAGTCGTGTTTGAAGAGGGTAAACGTACACCTTCTGCAGGCAATATTTCAACCTGTGAGGTCGAGTAAGATTGCAATAGAAACACCAGTAGGATGGTAAACATATCGGTCATCGATGTGATGTTAAGAGCAAATGTTGAGGACTTTTTGACTGGTGATTCGTAACGACGTCTGCGTGACATTTTGATTACCCTTCCATAGTGTTAGCAAAGACAACTTCTGGGAACATATAGTCTGTTTCGACCATTTTGCCCTGTTTGCTATCGAATACTGGAAACTTTGTTGTGTTGTCGCGCACCTTGCGTGCTTCATCCATAATTTTTACGATCTCTTTGTAAGCAACTTGCCCACCAGGATTGACTTCAATTTTGAAAACCTCTGGATGTGCTTTTTTAAGCTCGACAAGTTTTGAATGCAGACTTGCAAAGTCGAATGCATTTTCTTTCATAGGTAATACGTCTACTTTTTCTTGGCCTTTTTCTAAAACGATAATACGAATACCGTCTTTGTCTGGCTCAAGTGTGATTGTCGTCACCGTATCTTTTTTAAGCTCTTCTTTTTGAATAGCTTCTTGAACTACTTGCGGTAGTTCTGTTTCGACAACCATCACTTGCATGAAGGCTGATGAGATCAAAAGAACCGGAACTAGTTTCACCATGACGGCTAATAGGGGAGCGAGGTCGAGGTCGAACTCGCTATTATGATTAATTTTGATTTTTTTTGCTCTTCTCATTGATTACTTCCCTGTGTCGTAGGGGCCATTTTTTGGGCCTCTGCTAGTTCTTAAGAAACCTTGCTATGTCCTGGCATTGGGGGAGCATTGTGATCAGGGTACACATTTTGTCTTGAAAGACTTGGAATGTGTGCACTGGTCAGCAACTCAGTGAGCTTAGAGCATTTTTCTTGCATTTCTTCGAGCAACTGATTTTGACGTGCTGTCAGAATTGAAAAGAACACCATGGCTGGAATTGCAACCGCAAGACCTAAAGCCGTCGTATACATTGATACTGAAATACCTTGTGCAAGCAGTGCTTGCTTTTGTGAAGGATCGGCTGTTGCTACCGCTTGGAACGATAAAATCAGACCGTGAATTGTACCTAATAGACCCATCAAAGTTGCTACGTTGGCTAGCATGCTAAGATAATGCAAACGTTTTGTGTATAATGGAACGTTCTCAGACATGGCAATATCTTGAGCTTGAAATATCGTATCGTCATCACGATCAGCTTTTTCAAGAATTGTTTTATAGGCCGATGCCAATGGTTTTGCTTCCATTTGTGCACAAACTAATAAAGCTTCGTCCATTTTTTTTGCAAGAATGAGGTTATGAATTTTATCAACGAACTCATCGACATTCATCCCGTAATGCACATAAAGTGCGCGAGCTCTTTCAGCTACCAATACGAGCGAAGCAACACCGACGAGAAGAATACACCAACCAACTACGCCGGACTCATTCATGAACTTTAAGAATGCCATTTAATTTCCCCCTTGGACACTTGTCCAATTTTTTATTTGAACTTTTCCATGTTCTTGCACTTGGAGGAAACGAACAGCGTAGTGCAGACCTGATTTTACATTTAAACGAACCTTTGAATAATTCTTTCGGATGATTTCAGCTTCCACATTAAAGGATTGTGGATTTGAATCGCTACTTCTAAAATGTAACGTAATTTTTTGATCTGGAAGCAATAACGGGTCATTCATCAGCACCAGGGCACCGTTCTCGCTGATACTTTGTGTTTGCCCGTCGAAAAAGCGGTGATTATTGTGTGCAAAAATAGGAGTAGCTAGCTCAACGCGAGGAAACTTACGATCTTTGAATGAACCTGCTAAATGGTCTTTAGTCTCAATCAAACGACAAAGGCGATCGCGTGAAAATTCTGGAAGCTCACTGAGCAAGGTCCAGTTTTCCATATGCGGTGCCCAGATAAAGTTATAATCAAGAAGCTCACCATTTTGAATCATGGTGAGTAGTGAGCGATATTCGTAGGGACCATATTTCATTTCCCCGCGAAGTACATACCAGGTCTGACCTTGTGCTGCTGCAGATGATGTCATAGTTATAGACCCCTATTCCTTGACCGTAACTGGGTCGAAAAGGATTTGAATGTTGGCCATCGCGCCCGGAACTGCCGAACCGTGAAAAGTCACAGTCATAGTGGCAGAATCATAAGTCCAACCATTGCTAATATCATTCGGAACCACTGCACCATCTACTACCACACGTAGAGTTGATATAACTGGTTCACGATTGAGCTGGAAGGCACTTGATAATTCTAAAATGCTGTCTGAAATCAATGAAAGGGTGTTCCCGAAGTCACTACAAAGACTTCCCTTTACGCCGCCAGTTAAATCTGCAATTTGCATATAACGATTAGCGATTTTACGTGCAAAACCATCAGTCGATAATTGTGATTGGCAAGCAGTGTCCAATACCGCAATGGCATTGACAGAGTAGTTAGGCAAGGTATTTGGCAAACGTTTTGTGTAAGTATCTAGAAAGCTAACGTAGGTAGAAACTGGGATCAAATTTGAACTATTGTAATTTTCAGTCAAGCTTCTTGTTGTATTAGAATAGTCCTCTTCATCACTAACAATGATGATTGCTAAGAAGGCATCTTCACGGCGAAAGTTTTGGCTGATATTGAAGCTGCTTTGCAGCGATTGACGGAAGCTTTCAAAAGCTCTTTCATCGCCATCACCTGTTGTGCCCACTTTAACATTCGTTGTGAACATTTGAGTTAAGTTCGGAGTGTTGCGATCCATCACAAATACACCCGAGTGGTTAGTGCCAGTTCCGTCCCTGAATCTTTCATCTTTAGTATTCACATAATTGCTTGGAAACATTTTATGCCAACCGTCTGTAGTAACCACAGCCATGTTGAAATCATAATTATACTGACTGAAGCGATTGATGAATGAATTGAAGTTTGTAGCGATATTGGCTTGTGATGTTGCCATAGATCCTGAATTATCAACTACCCATAAAACGTCAATTTTTTTAGGGGCAAAACTTGCCACCTGTTGGAATGACGCTTCGTCTGCTAGCAAGGAAAATGAATCTGCTGATTTATCACAACCAACAATAAGAGAGGCCATCAGTCCTGTGGCTAAAATTAACTTTCCTTGTTTTGCTCTCATAAACTATTCCTTCCAAAAACGTCCGTGTAAGTTCGATTCATCCGTGTACAGCCTAAGATCTTGCTTGGAAACACTTGCTACTTGTTAAAGTCTATCGGTGTACTGACAAAAATCGAAGTCATGACCTAAGTCTTTGAATTTGCTCTTTTAACTTTTCGGCAGGTATTTTTTGAGACAGGCTAAAGCTTTGAAAGCATTGAATAATGAAAAAAAATGCTTTTTTACGAAAAAAAAATGTGTCGATGTTTTCGACGTAAGTCTTTAAATTCTCTTTTTGGTCGAGGCTGAATTGGTGAAATGTTTAAAATATTGTTTAAACAGTGGTCAAACGGCAGGATAACTATATGGTAAAACGAATGATCTCATTTTTACTCTTTTTTTTCGTTCTTTCACTTTCTAATGAAAGTGTGGCCGCGGGTGCGAAACTGCCCATGCAGAACAACTGGACCTACTTTGATAAAAATTCAAATGAAGTTTTGCGTTCTTACGATTCTGAGTTTTTGCCTTCTTCAGCATGGTCAATAAAGAATGGGTGCGTCCACCTTGAAAGCCAAGGATTTGGTTCGGATCTCATGACAAAACAAAAATATGAAGAATTTGAGATGGAATTCGATTGGAAGCTTTCAAGAGGTGGAAATAGCGGTATTTTGTTTGCTGTGCAAACGTCTGAAGTTTATTCCTACATGGGTGGATTAGAAATACAGTTATTAGATGATGTTCATAGCCCTGATGGGAAGAATGCGATTACAAGCTTGGGCGCACTGTATGGTTTGTACGAGCCCATATCCGAAGCTAAAGCAAAACTAAAACTCCGAAAAATGAACTCAGGACACCTTGTCGTCACGAAGGGACGCGCTCAATTTTTCGTCAATGATATCTTGATCGGGGACTACTCGCTGTTGCCGAAAGATATTATATCAAAAATCAAAGGTTCTAAGTTTCAAAATATCCCATCTTTTTACAAACAAAGAGCGGGGCATGTACTTATTCAAGACCATGGTGGAAAAGCTAGCTTCTGTAACGTACGCATTCGACCCCTCTAGAAAACTCTAAATAGAGGATTTGTTTTTAAGTGCTCTTTTCGCCTTTTGCCAGTAGGTTTCTTTTTCGCTCAATTCCAATATTTCAAAGTTTTTTCCATCTGCAAAGATGAACTCTTTCATCTTTGCAAAACGAGCTTCAAAGCGACGATTGGCTTTACGTAGGACTTGTTCTGGTTCAAGGTCTAAATGTCTTGCGAGTTGAGCCACGCTAAATAAAACATCACCCAATTCGTGTTCGATCTCAATGATGGATTTTTCATCTAAGGCTTCGCGCAGTTCTTGGTGCTCTTCTTCGACCTTTTCCCATACTTGCTCGGCATTGTCCCAATCAAATTGCAATTTTTCGGTGCGCTTTCCAATTTTGTAAGCGCGTTGCAAAGCAGGAAGCCCTTCAGGGACATTTAAAATATTTTCAAAGGCAGGTTTTGCCTCGAGAGCTTTTTCGGCGCGTTTGATTTCTTCCCAATTCGTCTTTACGTCTTCTGTGGTTTGAACTTTTTTATCCGCAAAAACATGGGGATGCCGTCGTAACATTTTTTCACTTAAGTTTTCGATGATGTCGGCAAAGCTGAAGGCATTGCGTTCACTGGCCAATTGGGCGTGTAAAACCACTTGAAAAAGGACATCGCCGAGTTCGTCTTTGATTTTAGCATCGTTTTGGGACTCGATGGCTTCGACCATCTCAAAAGTTTCTTCGATAGCATATTGAGTCAATGAGAGGTGAGTTTGTTCTTTATCCCAGGGGCATCCGTTGGGGCCCCGTAATGTTGCCACTATATCTAGCAAGTTCTGGACTTTTAGAGAGGCGTCAGATTGCGTTTTACATGGCTCGGCTGGGTCTTTTGGCATATATTTACCTTTATGGTCCTAATGAACACGTCCATTCGACATACTAGCTGAAAGAGAGTAGTATAAAAAACAGAGATTATGCAACGAAACAAAGGCAACAAAAACAATCCGGCGACTCGTGTAAACTACGAGGATCACAGTAAGAAATTCTTAGACTGGGTGGATTCAATTGGTCTCGAGAAAACCGTTCTCGGTCGCGTGATTCAGTTGATCGAGGATCGCTATTTTGTACGCCGCGCAGCACTTTTGTTTTTGTACAGTGTGGCTCTTTCATATTTAATATTTTTTCAAATTTCGATTCCCTATAATTTCTCAGTTGGGGATGTTGCAAAGTACGATGTCTTATCACCAGTAGCTTTTGAAATGACCGACGAAGTTACGACTGAAGAAAAGCGTTTGAAGTCCGAGTTCACGGTGCCGGTTATTTATGACTACGACAATTCTATCTTTGAAAAAGTTTCGACGAATGTGATCCATTCGTTCCGCAGCATGCGCAACTATGTGCAGGATGTTGAATGGCCAAGATCGGGAATGGCCCGCGAAGGCAAGGTCAAAGAGTTTTTCAAATTCAAACCCCTCTTTGAAAAAGAGCTGGGAACAAGCGTTTCTGATTTTATGTTCGAGTGGTTGATCGACCATCGGTTCAATGCGCGCATCGAAGGTACCGTCCTACGTAACTTAGAGGGATGGTATTCTAATAAGGTGGCAGAGGCCCCGGATCGTTTTATACCAGCCCACCAGACCACAGTGCTTGCGCGCGTGATTCATAGAAATAGTTTGGGCAAAGAGCTAACGATTTCAAAATCTGAGATTCAAGATTTGCAAGTGCCAGAGCATTTTAATTTTGTGGATAGAAGAGGTCTTGTTAATTTCACCGAAAGCGATCGTACTAATTTGCTTTATTTTGCGCGTTCATTGGTGATCCCTAACTTGACGCTGAATAAGCAAGAGACGGCTTTGCGTCGTCAGGCGGCCCGTGATTCAGTTTTGCCTGTGAATATCTCGATTAAGAAAAATCAAACAATCATTGCCCAAAGCTCGGTGATTCAGCCGTTTCAAATGGCCGTCATCAAGCAAATCGAAGAAATTCAATCGGATCGTCATAAGGATTTGATGGCGATTTCGTTGGCTTTGATGCTTTCGATTTCAATGCTAGTGTTCTTTTCTTACATCAAGCGTTTCTCGCTGAACAAAGTGAAAATTGAGTTCAAAGATGTCAGCGTGATGATGTTGATTGCATTCTCAGTCGTCTTTATCACGAAGTTGTTCTTGTTCATCACCGATGCAGCCTTTGTTGCTAAGCTCAGTCATTATCTGACACCCAGTTTCTTTTTGTATGCTTCGCCTGTGGCTGCGGCTCCGATGCTGGTGGGTCTGTTAATTATTTCGGGTGAAATTGTATGGTTGTTCACTGCTTTTTTGGCCATTTGTTTGGGCATCATGGTGGATTTTAATTTCAGCTTTATGATTGTCAGTATGGTGGGCGGTATTGCTGCTGCTCGTGGTGTGTTCAGTTGTAAAACACGCAATGATATTTATCTGGCAGGTGTTCGAACGGGTATTGTGAACGCCGTCATGATCGGCACAGTGCTGACTGTGACAAGAATGGAGCAAACAGACACTGCTACCGAAATCATCCTCTGTGTTTTTGCAGGTTTTATGGGTGGTATTTTCAGTTCGTTAGTGACCATGATGTTTATTCCGCTGTTAGAGTCCGCATTCAATTACACTACGGATGTGAAATTGTTAGAGCTCAGTAATTTGAATCACCCCTTGTTAAAAGAAATGATCGTTAAGGCCCCGGGAACCTATCACCATTCGATGATGGTGGGTTCAATGGTGGAAGCCGCCGCAGAAGAGATCGGCGCGAACCCGTTGCTTGGCAAAGTGATGTGCTACTATCATGACATCGGAAAAATGGAGCACTCGAATTACTTCATTGAAAATCAGAAACCTGGTCACAATCCTCACGATATGATTTCACCCTTTATGAGTAAGACCTTGTTGGTGGCCCACGTCAAAGATGGTGTCGAAATG
>JANNCH010000608.1:0-1985 GCA_031386315.1 Pseudobdellovibrionaceae bacterium | reverse complement strand
CAAGGGCATCCTCGGTTATACCAAGTAACAAATGGTCTCAAGGCACCAGGAAGGGCAATGCCGTTTTAACTGAGATGTGAATAATTTATCTAAAAAGTTTTAAAGAGACTCTAGATATTTTAGAATTTCTGGAACTTTATTAAGATCGTTTTTTCCGGTCTTAATGAGTTCGATGGCTTTGGCTTGTGCCAAGCGTCCTTCGCTCATTTTTCCACAAATCAAGGGCTCCATCGGATCTGTAATATCATAGACACTTTTATGCTGTGGCCAAAGATTAATACGGTCGTTGCTGCCGCCGGCGCAAAGGGGGATGTAATGATCGATTTTAAAATCCATGCGGTTCATGGTTCTCATCGAATAGCCCAGGGTTTTGTCGTACTCAGCAAAGATCGAGCGTTTTAGTTGGCTGTCAACATTGCGTTCACAATATTTGATGTGTTCTGGATAGCGTACGGAGTCAGGATTGCTGCAAACAGACCCGGGGGTTATTTTTGCATCGGGGCCGATGGGGAACTTACCGTTCGCAGCCAAAGACAGTTGAGTGAACACCAATAAAAACAAACCGCACAATACGGCCTTAACGTGTGAACGCATGAACCCTCCAAATAGACAGACCTTAAATGGGGCCTGGTAGAAACGCCGGACCATATCTCCAGCTTATACTTTCGGGACTAAACTTAAGTAGACAAATACCGAGGCTTTTGACCCCTTTCAATAAAATAATTATAGGGCTGTAAAATAGACGCCTAGCAGCAGCACAGTAGTCAACCAGATCGCAAGCGCTCTAGTTGACTACTGTGCTGTCGCGCAGGAACATTAAAGAGAGGGGGTCGTTATGAAAAAAGTGTCGTTTGTACGCACATTTTTGCACAAAGCATATAGCAGCCTTGTTATGCCCTTAGGCTTTGTAGCCATCACACTCATCATGACTAATAATCTACCAATGCTAAGTCTTCATAGCGATGAGTTCAAAGAAGCGAACTATGCTCCACGCAGTCGTGTGCTTGGTATACGTGACAACTTGGATTTTCAACGCTTTGTTTATTTGCGCACGTATTTCATCATGAAAAATCAGTGTGCGGTCACACCTGAGATACACTCAGTAATCCAAAAAAACAAACTCCTTAATTAAGCTCCTTTCCTCTCGTCTTGCTTCTGGGCTTTTAGAAAAGGCTTAGGTTTTGTGGTATTTGGTTTTTTGTTGAGATGAGTGGCGCTGTGCAAAATTGGGATTGATATTTATAAAGCTATTACGTTCGACATTTAATTCAAGTAGCCTGCTTACGAAGCAGGTTCGTTATTTGTCTGAATACTTGGAGTCATAGTGATTCAACAGTTGAAAACACTTTTAGGAATTATGAAAGTGAATCCGCGCAGTGATTTGGATGTCGTGTTGTCTTCGATATCTGAAAAGCAGAGTCTGCCTGAAAGTCTTGAGTCCCTGGTAAAGCTTTTGAATTGGATTCGTTACGAAAGCCAGCAGGATTCACATCTTGAACGTGAAACAGGCAAAATCCCCTCGACGCGCGTACGCTTTTTATTGATGGTGCTGGATCGCAACCGGCCTTGGAAAAAAGAATTAGCTCGTCTGCTGCGTAAAATTGTTCGTCATATTAGTGCCATGGAATTTTTCACTGAAACGGGAATTGCAAAAGAGTCCGGTTTTCTTGGCGAAGTGATCAATCGTGTGATGCTTAAGATTTTACCTCAACAATCCTTAGACATGGATTTAGCTTCGCTTTTTGCGGCTATGTTCCCGGATAAAAAAGATCATTTATGGATTGAGTCTATCGATGCGACTACTTTTAAGCGTGTTGTAGAGATTTTCAATTATGAAATTGAAGCATCCGAAGCGGGCTGGAACCGCCTCGATCAAGAGATGGAAGATGCATTGACGTATCTGATTATTCAGTCGCGTGCCATTGGTCTTTCTCCGCAAATTCTTAAGCGTCTTGAGCACGCACATTTTCGCAGCTCTCCTTTTT
>JANNCH010000603.1:0-2610 GCA_031386315.1 Pseudobdellovibrionaceae bacterium | reverse complement strand
TTTGCTGCGAGCGGTGCAGGCTTATCGCGAACCATCAAACTATCACCCAGCTGAATATGCTCTGCAGCTTGCATCTCAGACATGCGCTCGTGGACCTTTCGCACAAAACCCTCACTAGCAACATCAAGACCTTGCAAAACGATTTCACGAGTTTGCGGAGTTAAGTGCTCATTTACCATTTCCAATACATACTTATTAGAATTAGTAACACTGAGTTTTGTTTTCCACTCGCTACGCCATACGGTCGCCAATTTGCCAGTCAAAGTTGCTTTTAAATCAGCTGTAGATTGATCAAATATAATTTCTGGAATGATTACCTTTACAACTGCCTGACTAAATAGCTGAGAACACACTTCTGCCGCATGACCTAGCGATGACGTCGCGATAGCGAACGCAAAAATGATTTTACTTAATAAAGTGCTGTGCCTCATGATTTCCATTGATAAATTATTTTGCAAAAGATGTGACAGAGCTGACTTAAAAATATGAATAAAAATTCTTTTAGATTTGCCTGCTAAACCATTAAATGAACTTAGTTTTTTTCAGAATAGTGAGGATCGCTTGACATCAAGATCGATATCATGAGCGTTTAGACTTTAAACAGCTCGCGTAGCTTGTCACACCCAATCCCAAAATGAGACTAAAACGAGACAAAGTTTAGTTATGGATTAAGACAATAGCTCCAACGAAGCCCTACGAAACATAGCATCTTCGGGATGTCTAAAAAGGCTCAATGTGAATTCATCTTTTTCATCCGCCAAAAGGATTTCTAAATCACAGGGGTCAATCTCGACTCGCATTTGCTCTGAAAAAGGACGCAGCAAATATTGCTGCACGAACGGGAAACTGACTTGCATACCTGCATTGAATCGGTCCATTTGCTCTGTATAAATTTCTTTGAAGCATCCCATGGCGAACCTCCTGTGTGTCGTTCTTAGTTAGCTTTTTACATCGATGCCCAATGCATCGACTTACATATAATTTACATATGTTTACAGAATAGGCAAAGCTTTTTTTCATTTTTCATCCAAGGTCCAGATTACCGCGTAAGAACAAAGAACTTTGTATTCATGTGTTTATTTACAATGTAAGAGTGATGCACGCAATAATTCAGCAATTCAATGGATCTAACGAAGTGTTCTGACGAAACTCGGGGCTCAACAGAATCATCCAGAGGCCACAAATGAATTTTTTAATTTTCCTGTCTTTGCTTTTGTCATATTCACAAATTACGTTAGCAGAAGAGCCCTCAGTCCCATCATAGTTGAACGAAACAAAAGCGCAGCGTGAAAAAGAAGATTATTTTGTATTGGGTAGTTATTCACCTTTGGACCTAATCATTCCCGGTAAGTACGGTTTCACTTTCGGAGCCATCAGCAACGCAGACACTAGCTGGGAAATAGAATATCTTCAAGGTAGTCTTTCAGTTCCATTTGTTGTTGATGACCTCGGAAAAATGCAAGACCAAAGGCTTTCGTTGATACGTCGATCTTATTTCGGCGCAAACAGTTTTAATTTCAGTTATGGCGTTAGTTATTTTGATTTCTCTGTACATCTAGGAAACAAGTACATGAGTCAAATCAATAGCAGTCCACCATCCGCTGACTTGATTGACGTGCGCGGAGTCGGCTTCAATGCGGCTGTCGTAAATCGTTGGACATTCAAACACAACATCACCTTGGGTGTAGACTGGCTTTCATGGGCCCAGCCCGTGATGCTGACAAAAAAAGAAGCTACTTATTTAAATGAAATTTCAAATCAAGACTCAAAAGACGATGTCGAAAGCTTTATGAATGTGGTTTCATATTTTCCACGTATTGCCGTTTTTAAAATACAATTGGGGATTTTATTTTAATGTCTCAGTTCTATCATTCTTATGTCAGAATATGTTTTAAAATAATGATAAGAGACTTCGATAGTCTTCATGATACTTGCTCTGACTTATAAACAACTTTGAATCTTTCAAAGATTAAATCTTCGTCTTCTTTGAAGTTACCAAAGGGTGTAAAGAATTCGCGATGAACCTTTTGCCAGTATGACAATGACTGATCGCCCTCACCCTCTTCAGATGCGAGTTCTTCACTGACTTCGTTGAATTTACAAATGAAAGTGCTCGATGTGAATACAATGCATTTCGGTGTGTTGTTACCATTACAAATGATACTATAAATACCAGCCCGGGGAATCTTTTCAGGCTTATCCCGATAGGCACGCAATAAACAGCAGGTGGCTACTTTTTTACCTGCCAAGACAAGCGCTAATAAGTCATCAGCCATTTCTGGAGTATTGCCAAAGCTCCAAGCATCGATAGTTTGCTTTTTTAGATAATCAAGATTTGGATTCTTATTTATAAAGTTATTCCAAAATACTTTTACTTCTTCGGTGACTGTGGTCATTTGAACACCTCTAATTAAATCAGCATATAACGCATAAATGATGCACTCGCTCATCACTTGAGTGAGTGCATCATTTATGAACTTACAGGTTCGCCTTCTGCGTTTTCACTTGCCACTGCCGGAAAGTAAATGCGCTTAGGCTGAATTGAATGGCCAGCGGGTAAGCCTGTTCCTAGCTCTTCAGCGCGCAAGGAGATTTCGACGAGATCGCCTT
>JANNCH010000570.1:0-2820 GCA_031386315.1 Pseudobdellovibrionaceae bacterium | reverse complement strand
GTGTCAAAAGTTGACGTGCATTTTGATGACAATCCCGACGACAAAGTTGACGACAATTGGGTTAGGCTGGAGCTTGCTGACAATGAAACTCTCAACAACGAACAAATCGATTCACTCGTCAAAAGCGCAGGCTACAATGTTGTTTCAATTGATAGAACGGGCAAAGCGCCCGCCTCAACCGATAAGAAGTAGGTATTATTTATGATTACCAAGCGGTTTAGTTTTCCGGTCTTGGCTTTATTAACGTCTACATCAACGCTGATATGTTGCGTGCTTCCTGCGCTATTTGTGGCTTTAGGGTTTGGATCCGTGCTTGCCGGAGTCATAGGAGCATTTCCTCAGATCACATGGGCATCTGAAAACAAGGGGATTGTTTTTGGCGTGGCAGCCACAATGATTGTGCTGTCTGGATTGTGGGAGTGGAAAAGGCGCAACGACCCGTGTCCTCTTGATCCCGAACTGGCAAAGTCGTGCGCAACAATAAGAAAAGTGTCTCTTTTTATGTGGTTCTTTTCTGCACTTATTTTGGCAATTAGCAGTTTCTTTGTTTTTTTATTACCAAAGTTCATGAGTTAAGGAGAAAAGTATTTATGAAACTAAAACTATTACTAATGATGCTCACGTCTACTCCCGTTTTTGCAGCTAAGCCCGAAACTCTGACTGATTATCTAGTGATTCAGACCAAGCTTGCGGGTGATTCCATGGCCGGCGTTTCGGCCATGGCAACAAAAATTTCGGACACGGAGAAGGGAACTAAGACGGCTGCTATTTCCAAGAAACTTTCTGAGAGCAAAAATATCGAGGAAGCTCGTGAGCATTTCAAAAGTCTCTCGAAAGAAATTGTCGCAACGACCTCTAAGAAAGAACTTGGCTCCCTTAAAGTTGCCTACTGTCCAATGGCTAGAGCAAAATGGATTCAAAAAGAAGTTGAGGTAAGAAATCCATACTACGGGGCGTCTATGCTTGAATGTGGATCAATCGAAGATTAGCCGCCAGGTCGGGCGATCGGGCTGTGGCCTGTAGGCAGATCGCCCTCAAGCTAGGATTCGATAGCGAAGATAGATCCAGCCTTTGCTGAAGCGACGCTCTTCAAGCAAATCAAGTTTAATGGAGTGATTTTTGGGGAAGACCGGGATGACAGGGAAGTTGCCATTGATCGTGGTTGGAGTAACGAACAGATGAATTTCATCGACAAGTCCTGCGCGGATCGCCTGTTCGGCAAGGGTTGGGCCACCCACGCACAAATCGCCTGGCGATTTAGCTTTCATTTCGCGAATCTTTTGCGCGTCGAATTCCCGCTCAATGCGAGTTTTCTTGGTAGTCGCTGATTTCAATGTTTTGGAATAAACAATTTTGTCGGCCGATTGCCACATTCGCCCGAACTCTTGGTCATCGGCTCCCATGTTTTGGAGATCTGCCGTTTCCCAGAATGACATTGTCTCAAAATTTTTACGTCCGTATAGGCACGTTTTGAACGGTCGCATTATTTCGGTAATAAAGGCTGTTGAGCCTTCAGTGGGTATAGACCAATCGTAGTGCCCATCCCCGATATATCCATCTAGTGACATGATAGTAGCGTAGATTAGTTTAGCCATCGTTAAACATCCTTTCGGCGGTGAGCATCATTAGATTTTATCCGTCTTGGTCCAAAAAGTAATGTCATTACTTTAGCGGTAGATACACATCGGTAATCATGTCTTCTTCCCGTTCAGCCGGCCCCACGTTCACATAGTGAAAAAACATCGGGAATTCGCCCTGCATTTCTCCGCTTTGAGGAAGCCAAGTTTCTTGGAGAAAAAGCGCGGCTTTGTTGTGGTAGCGAGAGCCAATGTCACGGGCGTGGGCGCACCGGCTTGCTGGAATTGCTTTGCTAACAACTCCGTAGGGATTGTCTTCAATATGCCCCTCAAAGGAAATGCAAAAAGCTACTCGATGTTGCGACGGCGGAGTCAGGAGGGGATTGGTTTAATGGATGCCGTAGTTTCGGTTCTTCAAGAGATCTGTAAGCCGATGTTCAAGTTTCCATGCGATCAATCGTTTAACAGTCTCATGTTCAAGTGCAGGTGAACCGACATGTTCCACACATGCCACCATCGTCAAAGGGAACAGGATAATCTCAACGCCCATAGTGGGTTTTTGTAGCATTAGGTAAAAAAAGGGTCATCTAAGAAATTGTTTTGAGTCCTAGTCCCGTTAGCCCTACGGCAAAAACTTAGTGCTAAATACGGATTAGGCACGGAGCTAAATTTACTGCCGGCAGTAAAATGAAGTTCATGACGCATTCAGTCCCACAAGTGTGTCCGTACATTTAATGTAGTGCTACTTGCCGTCTACCGGCCTAAACAGCGCGACCCCGTAAGTTTCGGTCGTCGCCGCCGAGGTGAGCACCTGAAGAATAGCGTTGTCGATGGTGACTCCCGAAGTTTCGACGTCATCGATGACAATGACCACTTTGTTGGTGATGTCTTTGGTCTTTACCGCAAAGAATCGGCGATGCCTCGAGAACCTGTTGAGGCGTGCTCGGAGCGAGAGAGTCTTTTGCTGAATGCCATCACCACTATCGCGAATCGTGAGGGTACTTTTTGCGGCGACTGGATATCCCAGTAACTTTAGCGCTTGTATGATGGCGAGCTGACTTTTGCTACCACCATTGCTGTTTGGTACCACAACAAAAATCGCATCATTGCCGCCAGCCTGTGCGCTCGATAGAATTTCATCAAGCGTAGTGCGCACTTCGCTACCTTCAAAAAAGCTCCGGGCTGATTCGGCATTGCCATTTTTAATCTCGCGTATGAGATCCTTGTTTGTGCGGTAATCTGC